>JAQBZB010000081.1 GCA_027622275.1 Planctomycetota bacterium
GCGAAGCACTCATAGTGCTCCCAAATAGAACATTTACACCCTCTCCGCCAGATCAATCCGTGAAGCCCCACACCTTCCGCGAATATTTACTTCTTGACTGTCGGCACGCGAGCCCTTTTCTGTTGGCTCGACCACGCCACCGATGCGATTCCAAAAATCTTTGCCGCTAACTCTTTGACAAGCTCACCGGCGACAGCTATCATACGCGATCGGATCAACCAATCCCGATGTTTGTTGAAATTGGTTTAATCCGACCCCGCCTGACTCACCGATTGAACACGCCTGAGTGCTGGATAAGATACACGCCAAGAATCCAGCTGGTTTCTGCACGGAACACGCTCTAAAAACATTAGGAGGAGCAACGATGAAACGTCGTGACTTTTTACACGTTGGTTTCGCTGGTGGTATTGGGCTGACCCTAGCGGATTTCTTCCGCATTAAAGAAGCGCAAGCAGCCCAGAAGTATTATGAGAGCAAAGAAGGTACGGCGAAGTCCGTCATCTTCATCTATATGCCCGGCGGTATGTGTCATCAAGAGACGTTTGACCCCAAGCCCTATGCTCCCGTGGAATATCGTGGTCCGATGAACAGCATCGACACGAACGTCGAAGGTGTGCGGATCAACGAGATGTGGACGCAGACCGCGACGGTTGCCAACAAGCTCGCGATTTGCCGCTCGATGACTCACGGCGAAGCCGCCCACGAACGTGGCACTCACAACATGTTCACCGGCTATCGGCCCAGTCCCGCGCTGACGTTCCCCAGCATGGGCAGCGTCGTGGCTCACGAGTTTGGCCCGCGCAATAACCTGCCGCAATATGTCTGCGTCCCGAGTCAGCCAAACGAATTCGCTGGCACAGGCTATTTGAGTTCGTCGTACGCCGGCTTCAGCCTGGGAGCTGATCCCGCGAGTGGCGACTTCCAGGTGCGCGACCTGAACCTGCCCAATGGCGTTGACGAAAATCGTTTCGGAACGCGCCGCCGCGTCCTTGATGTGGTCAATGATCACTTCAAGAACAAGGAGAAGTCCGATTCGCTTGATGCGGTCGACACGTTCTACAATCGCGCCTATGCGATGATCAGTTCGCAGAAGGCTCGCGAAGCGTTCGATATCAACAAGGAAGACGACAAGCTTCGTGACGAGTATGGCCGCACGACGGCTGGTGCGAGGCTGTTGCTTTGCCGTCGTCTTGTGGAATCGGGTGTCCGCTTCGTCACCACGACCTACGGTGGCTGGGACATGCACGACAACATCAATGGCGGCATCAGGGGCCAAGTTCCGCAATTCGATCAAGCCTTTGCGACACTGGTTCGCGATCTTGATCGGCGCGGGCTGCTTGATTCGACTCTGATCGCGATCGCCTCCGAATTCGGTCGGACGCCGAAGATCAACGGTACTGCCGGACGCGACCACTGGCCGAAGGTGTTCAGCGTTGTACTGGCTGGCGGCGGTATCAAGCAGGGCATCGTTTACGGTTCGTCCAACTCGATCGCGAGTGAACCGGAAGAGAGCCCGTTAACCGTGGAGGACTGGGCCACCACGATCTACGACCGGCTAGGCATCGTCGCCGATAAGGAGCTGATGTCGCCCGGCGATCGTCCGATCGAGATCGTTAACGACGGCAAGGTTCGCAAAGAACTGATCGTCTAGTCGGCCCGCCTATTGAATGAAACCTCATGCGAGCTGCGTCTGAAAGGCGTGGCCCGCAATTCTTAGAGATTCGGAGAACCGCTATGTCGCGACGCATTCTTCTGGCCGGGATGGTCGTCACTTCTTTCGTCTGCCTGTCGTTTCTTGCTTCGACTCGCGCCGCTTCGCCGCGACTCGGCAGCGTCACGCCGCGCGGTGTGCAGCGCGGCCAGGAGCTGACCGTTACGTTCAACGGTTCAAACTTGGCCGACGCAGAAGAGATCTTTTTCTATGAAGCCGCAGGCTTCGAAGTCACAAAGCTCGAACCGGCTGCCGGCAATGTCAAGGTGACGTTGAAGATTGCTCCGGATGTGCGGCTCGGCGAGCATGTCGCGCAGGTTCGCACGAAGACAGGGATCTCCGATTATCGAACCTTCTGGGTCGAGGATCTTGCGGTTGTCGAAGAAGTGGAGCCCAACAGCGACTTCGCCACTCCGCAAGCGATCGAGTTAAACAAAGTCGTTAACGGCAACGTCGGCAATGAAGACGTCGATTACTACGTCGTGGAAGCCAAGAAGGGCCAGCGGATCTCGGCGGAAATCGTCGCCATGCGGCTGAGCACAGCGCTGTTCGACCCTTACGTCGCGATTCTGGATGAAAAGCGTTTCGAGTTGTCGGCCAACGACGATACGCCCCTCGCGCTGCAAGATGCTTACGCTTCGATCGTCGCACCGGAAGATGGCAAGTATTTCATCGAAGTTCGCGAGAGTGCGTACGCCGCCGGCAACAACTATCGCCTGCACGTCGGCACGTTCCCGCGGCCTACCGCCGCCTATCCGTCCGGCGGCAAGATGGGCGAGGAAGTGGAAGTCAAATTCCTCGGTGTGCCGTCTGGCGATCTCGTGCAGAAATTCACTTTGCCCGCCGCGCAAGTAACCGACTTCGGTGTCTTCGCCAAGGACGACGGCGGCGTCTCGCCGACCGCGAATGACTTCCGTCTGTTCGAGCACGGAAACGCGCTTGAAGCCGAGCCGAACAACGAGTTGGCAGTCGCATCTCCGGTCGAGTTGCCGCTGGCATTCAACGGCATCATTCAAGAACCGGGCGACATCGACTTCTTCAAGTTCAAGGCGACGAAGGGCCAGCAATTCGAAGTCGAATGCTTCTCGCGCCGGATACGGTCTGGCCTTGACCCCGTCATGAATCTGTACAACGCCGCCGGCGGCTCGATCGCGGGCAATGATGATTCGCGCGGCCCCGACAGTTACTTCCGCTTCAATGTTCCGGAAGACGGCGAGTACGTCATTCGCGTCACGGACCACCTTGGCCGCGGCGGCCCGGACCTCGTCTACCGGATCGAGTTTCAGGCGATCAAGCCGCAGCTCACGCTTTCGATTCCTCGTGTCGAGCGCTACGGTCAGTACCGCCAGCAGATTTACGTTCCGCGTGGAGGCCGTTTTGCCACGCTGATCAACGCCGGTCGTACGAATTTCGGCGGCGAGTTGGTTCTGGAAGGCACCGAACTGCCGCAGGGAATGAGCATGATCTGTGAGAACATGCCCGCCAATATGAACGTCATGCCCGTCGTGTTCGAGGCCGCCGCCGACGCACCGCTGTCCGGCAAGCTGCTGAACTTTACAGGTCGGCTCGTCGATAACGAAGCGATTCGCGGCGGGTACAGCAATCGCGCCGACTATATCATCTCGGCTCCCGGCCAGTCGCTCTATCGCTGGAAGGACGTCACGCAATTGGCGGTAGCAGTTGTTGACGAGTTGCCTTTCAAGATCGATATCGTCGAGGCGAAGGTGCCGGTGGTGCGTGACGGTTCGATGCAGTTGAAAATCGTCGCCACCAAGAAAGAAGGCTGGGACGAACAGATCAACGTTCAGTTTCCGTTCCGTCCGGCCGGACTGGGTGCAGCCAGTTCCGTGAATATTGAAAAAGGCCAGACTGCGGTCTTGTACCCGATCAACGCCAATAACGGTGCGGAGATCAAGGCGTGGAAGGTGTTCGCCCTTGGCACTTCGGGAGGCATGTGGGGCTCGTCGCAGCTCGCCAATTTGGAAATCGCCGATGCGTTTGTCCGCTTCGAATTGCAACGCGCCGCCTGCGAGCAAGGCCAGGAAGCCCTAGTGCTCTGCAAGATCAGTCACACAACGCCGTTTGAAGGCGAGGCAACCGCTCAGCTTCTCGGCCTTCCGCCCAAGGTGACAACCACGGATATGAAGTTCAATAAGGATACGCAGGAATTGATCTTCACGCTGAAGACCGATCCCGCGAGCCCTGTCGGCAAGCACAACTTAATCTGCCAAGTCACGATCACGAAGAACGGCGAACCGATTGTGAGCACGGCCGGCGGTGTTCAGCTCCAGATCGACGCACCGCTGCCACCGGAGCCCAATGCTCCGCCACCACCGCCACCGCCGATGGCGAAGCCTGAGGAAGCGAAGCCAGCGGAGGCACCCGCAGCCGCGCCGCCTCCACCGCCAAAACCGCTCACGCGACTTGAGAAACTTCGTTTGGCCGCGCAAAAACGCCAAGAAGCCCGCAATGCGCAGAACACTCCTGCCCCAAGTGGCGGCGGCGAGTAAACAATCATTCCCGTAGCAGAAGTCGCCAGACTTCTGCGAACTCGGCCACAAGAACTCAACGAACATACGGACAGGATTAAACAACCATGCGACTTCAACTGTCACGGATAACCACACTCGCATTGCTGTTGGTTGCTGCAACGCAAGTTGCCGGCGGCGAAGAACCGAAGCCCGCTCAGCTCAACGTCTATCCGGCGGACGTCCAGCTGACGACCGTTCGCGATCGCCAGTCGCTCATCGTCCAAGCCAAGTACCCGGACGGACTCACACGCGATGTGACTGCCGAGGCAACATTCGCACTGTCGAACGGTGAACTGGCGCGACTCGACAAAAACGTACTGTATCCCAAAGCCGACGGCGCTGCGGAACTGACGATCGGATACGCTGGTCTAGAAGTAAAGGTTCCGGTGGAGGTTCTTCGCGCCACGGAAGACTCGCCGATCAGCTTTCAGCTCGACGTCATGCCTGTCTGGATGAAGTCGGGTTGCAATACCGGCAGCTGCCACGGTGCGGCAAGTGGGAAGGACGGTTTTCGGCTGTCGCTGTTCGGCTTCGATCCCGTGGGCGACTATTTCCGCCTGACCCGCGAGATGCCCGGCCGCCGGATCAACTTGGCTATTCCAGAAGCTAGTCTGGTGATGGAGAAGACTACCGGGGTCGTTCCGCACACCGGCGGCAAACGCTTCGACATGAACAGCGAGTATGCCGACACATTGCTGCGCTGGTTGCGGGCCGGTGTTCCCCAAGATCAAGGCGAAGTGCCGAAGGTCGTCGCCGTGGAAATCTACCCCAAGGGCGCTGTCCTCGACGGCGAAGGTGCGACTCAGCAAATCAACGTTCGCGCCAAGTACTCCGACGGAACGGATCGCGATGTGACGTCGGTGGCTTACTTCCTGTCGAACAACGACAACTCGGCTGTGATCGAACAGAACGGAGTTGTCACGGCCGCCAATCGGGGTGAGGCCTTTATCATGGCTCGCTTCGAGACCCACACCGTGGGCACGCACTTCATCGTGCTGCCCAAGGGCTTGCAATTCCAATGGAACGAGGTCGCCGCCAACAACTTTGTCGACGAACTGATGTACGAAAAGTTCAAGAAGCTCCGCATCCAGCCGTCGGAACTTTGCACGGACGAAGAGTTCCTGCGACGCGTCTCGCTCGACGTCGTAGGCGTTCTGCCGACCGTCGATGAGTATCACACGTTCGTGAACGACCCCGACCCGAACAAGCGCGAGAAGCTGGTTGACGAGTTGCTCGGCCGCAAGGAATTCGTCGAGATGTGGGTGATGAAGTGGGCCGAGTTGTTGCAAGTTCGCACGACGCAGCAAATCGCCTACAAGCCGATGCTGCGCTTCTACAACTGGATCCAGGAACGCATCGCCAGCAACATGCCGATGGACCAGATGGTGCAAGAGCTGCTTGGGGCGAGCGGCGGCACATTCGAGAACGCCGCTACCAATTACTATCAGATGGAAGGCGACCCGAAGAAGGTCGCGGAGAACGTGGCCCAGGTCTTCATGGGGATGCGGACTCAGTGTGCCCAGTGCCACAATCATCCGTTGGACCGCTGGACGATGGATGACTATTACAGCTTTGCCGCTTTTTTCGCACAGATCGGTCGCAAAGGCGGCGAAGATCCTCGCGAGCAGATCATCTTCAACAGCGGCGGCGGCGAAGTGAACCATCCCGTCGGAGGCCGCGTGATGAAGCCCAAGTTCCTGGGCGGGGAAGAGCCTGACTTGGCCGGCCAGGACCGCCGTGTGGCGATGGCCAACTGGCTGGCTTCCGCTGAAAATCCCTACTTCGCCAAGAACCTGGCGAACATTGTCTGGAATCACTTCTTCGGCCAAGGCATCATCAACGAGGTCGACGACGTCCGAATCAGCAATCCCGCCGTGAACCCGGAGTTGCTTGATTCATTGGGGCAGAAGTTCACGGAGTACAAGTACGACTTCAAAAAGCTTGTGCGTGACATCTGCACCTCGCGGACGTATCAACTGAGTACCGCCACGAACGACACGAATGCGTCAGATACGAAGAACTTCTCGCATGCGTCGCTGCGACGTGTGCGTGCCGAGATTCTGCTCGACTTGATCAGCCAGGTGACTGACACGAAGAACAAGTTTGGCGGCCTGCCGGAAGGTGCTCGGGCGGTTCAGATTGCCAATGGCAATACCAGCACGTACTTCCTATCGACTTTCGGACGTGCCACTCGCGAATCGGTTTGCGCGTGCGAAGTGAAGGTCGAGCCCAACCTGTCCCAAGCGCTTCATCTGCTCAACGGCGATACGCTCCAAGGCAAAGTTGGCCAGGGGAATCTGATCGGTCGGCGGTTGGAAGAGAAGGTTGCGCCGGAGCAGATTGTCGAGGAACTGTTCATTCGCTGTTTGACGCGGCGGCCGACGGAAAAGGAAAAGAACGACTTGAATACCGTTATCGCTGAAGTCGAGGACAAGAAGCAGGTTCTGGAAGATGTGTTCTGGGCCTTGCTGAATGCACGCGAGTTCGTATTCAACCACTAAGAAACCCTGTCGTTACTACTTCCCGATTTCCGTAGTGGTGGCTTCCAGCCGCCATCCTCAAGTGGCGGCTAGAAGCCACCACTACGGAGGCTGGCGTTATACTGTGTCGCCTGTGTAGTATGGAACTTGGCACGCACGCCCCACGGTGTTGGCAAGATGTCAACGCCGCCCGCCTGGGGATTACAACTTTCGTTGGAGGATGACCGTGATGAAGACGCGGCACGTCGTGGGAAACCTGCTCCCCGTTATCATTTGTGGCCTGACGGTCGCCGTCCCGGCCTGCTTTGGCCAAGAAGAGACTGGCAAGAAGAAGCCGCCGATCGTGACCTACGAAGATGACGTACTGCCAATCCTTCGCCAGAAGTGCTTGTCGTGTCACAATCCCGACAAGAAGAGCGGCGATCTGGACATGTCGAGCTACAGCAACTTGATGCGGGGCGGCGGCTCGGGCGAAGTGCTTGATCCGGGCGATTCCAGTGCCAGCTATCTCTACTCGCTGATCACCCACGAGAGCGAACCCTACATGCCTCCCGAGCAGCCGAAGCTGCCGGACGAGATGATCGAGACGATCCGCAAGTGGGTTGACGGCGGTGTGTTGGAGACCAAGGCCAGTACAGCGAAACTGAAGAAAAAGAAGACCTTCGATCTGGCTTTGCAAAGCGCTCCCACCGAGCGACCGGCCGTGTCACCGATGCCGCCACGGTTGAGCCTCGAACCCGTCACACGGACGCAAACTACAACCGCCGTCTCCGCGATGGCGACGAGCCCCTGGTCTCCCTTGGCGGCCGTCGCGAGCGAAAAACAAGTGCTGCTCTACAACACGCAAACGCTTGAACTGGTCGGCACCTTGCCGTTCCCCGAAGGAAAGGCACAGGTTCTGAAGTTCAGCCGCAACGGCAGCCTGCTCCTGGCGGGCGGTGGTCAGGGTGGCGCGACAGGAAAGGCGATTGTCTGGAATGTTCTGACTGGCGAACGCGTGTTCGAGGTTGGCGACGAGCTTGATACCGTGTTGGCCGCTGATATTAGCTCCGATCAGACGTTGATCGCGCTCGGCGGACCGCAAAGGGTTGTGCGAATCTACTCGACCGAGTCGGGTCGTCTCTTACACGAGTTGCGGAAACACACCGACTGGATTTGTTCGCTCGAGTTCAGCCCCGACAGCGTATTGCTGGCGACGGGTGACCGTGCTGGTGGCCTCTATGTCTGGGAAGGCTGGACGGGGCGCGAGTACTTGACGCTGAAGGCACACACCGCCTGCGTGACTGATGTTTCCTGGCGCGGCGACTCAAATGTAGTGGCGTCCTGCAGCGAAGACGGGTCCATTCGTCTCTGGGAGATGGACAACGGCGGCGAAATCAAGAATTGGGGAGCACATGGTGGCGGCACGGCTTCCCTCGAGTTTACTCGCGATGGCCGAATCTTTTCGTGCGGTCGCGACCGAGTGCCGCGACTGTGGGATCAAAACGGTGCCAAGCAACTGGACTTTGAAGCTTTCGGCGACTTGGCACTGGAAGTCAGCTTCTGTAACGAAACAAATCGCGCGATGGCCGGCGATTGGACGGGTGCCATTCGCGTCTGGAATGCTGCTGACGGCGTGCGCATCGGTGACTTGACACCGAACCCACCCACCCTGGCCGAACGCTTGGCAGCTTCGACACAGTTTTTGACCGTCAAACAAGCGGAGCATAAACCTCTTGCTGACGCCTACGTTGCCGCACAGTCAGCGGCGGACAAAGTCAAAGCCGATCTGGCCGCAGCGCAGCTCGGGGCTGCGGAGGCAAAGAAGCTACTCGATGCCGCAGCGGCACTGTTAGCAACAGCAACACAAACAGCAGACCAAGCGACCAAGGCATACGAAGCCGCGGCACTTGCTGTTACTGCGTTAGCTGACGGAGTGCCAAAACTAAATGAAGCTTCGACGATGGCCGAAACCGCTGCGAAGTTGTTGAAAGACGATGCGGAACTCGCGAAGTTGGCGGAATCGTTGAAGGCGATCGCCGCCAAGAAGACAGCGCAACTGGAAGCCGACAAGAAGACCATGGCGACCGCCGCAACAGCTCTCGAAACCGCCAAGCAAACGCTGGCAACTGCTGACAAGGCGGCCACAGATGCCGATGTTGCCTACAAAGCGGCGCAAAAGGTGGTCGATGACCTGACGCCGACCGTGAAGCCCGCGGAGGATGCCGCAGCTGCCGCCAAGCTCGCAGCTGACGCTGCCGCAGCTGCGCTGGCTGCTGCACAGACCGAAGTCAATCGTTGGAACGGAGAGATCGCGTTCACGGCTCAGCTAAGCACGCTTCGTCAGCAACTTGCGGATGCGAATGGAGTGTTGGAGGAACGTGAAATCGCTCATGCCGAACTAGCCGAGACGGCTCAGACTGCGGTCGCTGCATCAGACAAGGCCAAGGCCGAAGTGGTTGGGGCCAACGAAGCTGTCGTCGCTGGGCAGAAACTAGCGGCAGCCGCCAAGGTGGAACTCGCGCAAGCAAAGGCGACCGTGACCACAAACGAAGCCGCTTATGCCGAAGCGACGAAGACGGTGGCAACTTATGTGGCGGTACTCACGCCGCTAAACGAAGCCGTTGCCAAGGCGAAAGATGCGGCCACGAAGGCCGGTGACGAGAAGGCTCTTGTTGATGCCGCCGCCACATTGGCAGCCATCGCCGCGACAAAGCAGGCAAATCTCGATGCCGCTGCCAAGGACGCCGAGGCGAAAGCAGCAGCTGTCGAAACGGCCAAGCAACAGGTTGTTGCTAGCGAGAAGAAAGTGGCCGACACCGATGCCGCCGTTGTCGCTGCTCAAAAGGTCGCGACCGATCTGGCGGCTGCCGCGAAACCGCTTGAGGAGACGGCCGTCGCCGCGACCAGCGCCGCGACAGCTGCCGCCAAGGTCGCGGAAGAAGCCCAAGCGGTTGTCGATCAAGTAAACACCCAGATCAACGCCGCCAAGGGAATTGGGACCGCGTAACGCGACCGCGCAGCATCAGGAAGAGGCGAGATCGCCGCCAGCTGCTTCAAATTCTCGCCAACGGTAACGTCAGCCACTGGCCGATTCGCGCCAGTCGGGTGCGATATGGCATCGAGAGTCGCTGTTGATAACTGACCACTGGCAACCGCTGAGTCGGCCAAGAACTCACGAAATCGCCATTCGACTCAGTGATGTAGATGTAACGATCCTTCCGTAAGAAGCTGTCTTGCAACATTCGCAACATCAACATCGAAGCAGGTTGAAAGGTGCAGGACTCAGCGGACTCGCCAACGCAGAGCTGCTGGATAGCACCATCAAAGTGGACGTTGAACGAAAATGCAATCATGCGGCCGTCCAACCTCAGAAGATTCAAATCCAGCATTCCAAGCCGGCTCGCAGCGGTCGCAACGTCGCGAAAGAGCGCGACCGATGTCCCAGTCGCTAGGTTCGTCGAGTGAACGCCCTGATTCAGTCGGAAGCATTCTTCGACAAGCTCTTCAACGGGTGTGACGTCGCCGAAAGTGCTTCCCAGCGGACGGATGCGCTCGAACACGATCTCACCCGCGACTTCCGATTCGCGATCCAAGTAATCGAGTCGTTCGGCAACTTCGGCCTCAAGCTCGGAAAGGTATGCGGGCCGGCTCGCGTCGAAGCAAACTTTCGCAATCGTGGCACGAACATCTTCGTGCGGACAGAATCCTGCGAGCTGCATGGCGTTCGCGGTGCGGCCATGATCGTGTTCGCCGATGCTCGCGAGTAACAGCGAGTCGCAATCGCGCGACGTGCGAGCCAGATGCCGGCAGGAGGCCATTAAGGTTGCCGTTGGATTCGATCCGAGGGGGCCGTAGAACTGACTCGGATTGATTGTTGGATAGGTCAGCACTTCATGGGGATTTGCCGCGGTCACCCCTTCCCGCACGACCAGGGGCAGTATCCCGAGTACGGTCCCGCCGCGGTGAACTAACAGTACCCGGACCCGCTGGCTGTCGCGGAAGTGTCGCCAGTAGACCTTCAGCCAATCCAGCGTGTGAAAGAACGACGCTTCTGGTGTTTCGTAAAGCAGTGCGGTCCATCGCAGCCGAATCGCTTCCAGATCCTCAATCGCGTTGATCTCGACGACTTGCTGCATCCGCCTGCTCCTGGTGATCCGCTGAATCAATCCGCCGGCGACTGTCGCGACAGGACGATCGTTACGAGGTATATTCCCAAAGTGCAAGCAACGTGCCGGGCGTTTGGGCGGTGCGACGGAGCCTGTTACGCGGGTCACGCGGCTATTCGGTGTTGCCAAAACACAACGCGTCGCAATCCCAAGTTGCATCCGGACACCGAGTTCGAAAATCGCCAAGAAACTGTTTCGCCGTTGCCGAAACCTTCACGGCGAGCGAGGGTTAATACTGTTCGGTCGAACGACGGACGCCCTTCACACTCGCGAATCGAGTTACCTACGGAGCTGGAACCAATGTCGTGTTTCCAACAAATCGGCCTTCTGACACTTTCCCTGCGGCGGTGTTTCCTGTTCGCATTACTCGGGACGCTCTTGATTCAAGGCTCCGCAGTCGCGGCCGGTCCGGATCCGCTTGCCGCCGCTCGCGAGATCGACCGGAAACTCGTCGTCGAGACGGGCTTGGCCCCGGACAAAGCGGCTCCTCGAACCACGGACGAGACGTTTTTGCGGCGAGTCTTCTTGGATCTGCTCGGCGAAACGCCAACGCCCGACGATATCTTGGCGTTTGCGTTCATGAACGAGGAAACCAAGCGTGAAGAGATTGTCGAGCAATTGCTGGCGGACGAAGCGTTTGGACAGAATTGGGCTCGCTACTGGCGCGATGTGATCCTGTATCGCCGAACGGAAGATCGAGCCTTGATCGCGACGAACTCCTTGACCGAGTATCTGTCCGAGAAATTCAATCAGAACAAACCCTGGAGCGAGATCGCGACTGACTTCATCACGGCGACAGGCGACGTCCGCGAGAATGGCGGCACGGCACTGATCATGGCTCAGGCTGGACGGCCCGAGGACGTCACGGCCGAAGTCTCGCGGATCTTTCTCGGCATCCAGATCCAATGCGCTCAGTGCCACGACCATCCGACAGACCGCTGGAAGCGGCAACAGTTTCACGAACTGACAGCTTTCTTTCCTCGCATCGCCGTGCGGCAGGATCGCACGAGCGATGTGCCCACGTTTCTGGTGACGGTCAACGATCAACCGTTTCAGTTTCGGGGCCAGGCGAATAACAACAATCGGTTTCGCGGGACGCCCGAACACTTCATGCCCAATCTCGAAGATCCAACCGACAAGGGCACGCAGATGCAGCCCGTGTTCTTCGTTAGCGGCGACAAGCTCGCCGCTGGAACGAAGGACGCCGACCGGCGGGAAGCTCTCTCGGCTTGGATCACTTCGGCACGAAACCCCTGGTTCGCCAAAGCGTTGGTGAATCGAATCTGGTCGGAACTCGTCGGCGAAGGATTCTATGAACCGATCGACGACTTGGGACCTGATCGCGAGTGTTCGGCTCCCGAGACGATCGATTACCTTGCTTCATCCTTCGCGGAAACCGGTTACGACGTGAAGTGGCTCTACCGGACGATCATGATCACCGAGGCCTATCAACGCGAAAGCCGAGCGCGACGGAATTACGAAGAGTTGCCGTTTCAAGCCAACTGCGCACAACGGCTTCGCGGCGACCAACTGTTCGATTCACTCGCGTCGGCTCTCGACCTGGGCGATCGTTTGGCGGACCGCGGCGGTCCGGCACGAGGTCCTTACGTGCAACGCAACAGCCCGCGTGCCTTCTTCAACATCGCCTTTGGCTACGATCCGAGCGACCCTCGCGAGGAAGTTGGCAGCTCGATCCAGCAAGCGCTTGCCATCATGAACGCTCCGTTTATCAACCAATCGATTAACGCCCGTCGCCCTGACGGACTTGGAGCAACTCTACGGGAAAACTCCGACAATGAAGACGCCCTTGTCGAGCTGTACCTGAAGACGCTTTCACGCGGCCCGACGAAGTATGAGATACAAACGTGTGAGAGCTATATCCGGGACGTCCGCGATCGCAATGAAGCGTTTGAAGACATTCTCTGGTCGCTGATCAACTCGACCGAGTTTTTACACCGCAAGTAATGTAATTAGGAATCTCGAAGATGACCCTGAGCCTGCATCATCAAGTTGACGTTTCCGTCAATCGGCGGCAAGTTGTGCGACGACGTGACTTCTTGCGGGCGGTCTCGCTCGCGGGAGCGGTCGCCGGGACATTAAGTTGGTCCGACCGGATGGCCTTGGAGGCGGCTGACCTCCGTCAACGTGGAATGGCGTGCATTCTGCTTTGGATGCAAGGCGGGCCAAGTCAGTTCGAAACATTTTCGCCGAAACCCGGTCATCAGAACGGCGGCGAAACGAAAGCCATCTCGACATCCGTTTCCGGCATCGAAATCTCGCAGAACTTGCCAAACACGGCCGCGGTGATGGACGAGATCTGTTTGATTCGTTCGATGAACAGCCGCGAGGGCAGTCATCCGCGCGCGACTTACTTGATGCATACGGGATACTTGCCTACCGCGAGCATCAAACATCCGACGCTCGGTTCGAATGTCGCTCATCAGATTGGTGATCCGGCGTTTGACCTGCCCAGCTTTGTGCGGATCGGCAACGGTCGAGGCTCGGCGGGCGCGGGTTTGCTCGGTGTCGAGTACGATCCGTTCGTGATGACCAACGCCAATCGCAAGCCCGACAACACGGAGTTGATGACCGACGAGCGGCGTTATCGCCGGCGGGTTGGTTTGCTCGGCAAGCTGGAACAGGACTATGCCAAGTCGGGCGGCGAGCAAGAAGTGAGCAACCAGCGAAAGATCTACGACAAGGCTTCCAAGCTGGTTCTCAGCCCCAAGATGAGTGCCTTCGACGTCCAGCGCGAGCCGGCCACGGTTCGCGAGACGTACGGCGAATCATCTTTTGCCGCTGGCTGTTTGCTTGCCCGTCGTCTGGTCGAGACTGGTGTGACGTTCGTCGAAGTATCGCTTGGCAACTGGGACACGCACCAGGACAACTTCGAGCGCGTCCCCGAGCTTTGCCAACAGATGGATCAACCCTATGCCGCGCTGCTCAAGGACCTGCGCGAGCGCGGCATGCTCGACAACACGCTCGTCATCTGGGCCGGTGAGTTTGGCCGAACGCCAACGATCAATCCCCGCGCCGGGCGCGATCACTATCCGCGAGCCTTCAACATTGCGTTGGCTGGCGGTGGCGTGAAGGGTGGCCAGGTGATTGGATCGACCGACGCCGGAGGGACGACCGTCGAAGATCGCCCCGTTGGTGTCTCGGATCTACTGCGTACCGCCTGCCACAGCCTGAAGATCGACGCCGATCACGAGCACATGAGCAGCATCGGCCGCCCCATCAAGATCGTCGACGGCGGCGAAGTGATCAGCGAAGTGTTTGGTTAGTCCAATCCCAAGCTGAAGTCGGCCCCCATGCAGGTTAGCACCGTTCGAGGAATTAGTGAGCGGAATGGCGCTAGCCACCGGTTCTTCGTGCGCCGCGAAACACCGGCGGCTAGCGCCGTGCCGCTCACCTGAATTCGGACAGGTATTTCTCGAACGGTCCTTACCATCTCCTCGCGAATCGTCACGGCTTCCGAAGCACGAAAAGCTCGCCGAGAATCTGCAACTCATCATCCGAAACGTTTCGATACGGAGACGATGTGGAGCGGCGCAGTCGCGGTACGAAATGCCCGAGGTAGCTCTCGTCCGCGAGTATCGTTGCCTCGCGGCGAACGATCTCGAACCCCGCGCGCTCGATGATGGCGGACATCTCATCGGCTCGCAGGCGATTTCCAATTTCTCCGCGACGCAAACCGAACTCGCGGGCAAACTCGACGTCGCTCATCAACAAGTACTCGAGCGGTGACCTGAAGTCTCGGTGATCACGGAAGTCAATCCAATGAAATCCCCAACCGCCCGTGTTTGTGATGCGATGAAGCTGACCAAATGCCGCGGCACAGTCATAGAAGTGTTCTCCGACCGCATTCGAGAAGACGATGTCAAACGACGCGTCCCGCAATTCCAATTGCTCAACCGGATCATCGTGCCGGCGAATCACGCGCTGCGAGAACTCACGATCGTCGAGCAAGCTGCTGATGGGTGTGACATCAATGCCCGGAAGATCAGAAATCGCTTGCCGCAGAGCTGAAAAAAAGATCGGATGGTAAGTCTCATCCCAGGCGGCCGGGTACGGATCAACCACGGTCACGACAGCTCCTCGGCAAGCCAACAGCAATGCCCATGCGCACGAAGGACCGGGGCCAAGCTCCAAGACGGATTTACCAACCAGATCGTCGATTCCAACTTCACGGCAAATGTCTTGATACTTGATTCCCCCCAACGCGTAATCGACATCGCCCGCGATCGCCGCGGCTGTTTTCTCCCGTTGCAGCAGGTTGTTTGCCGCACCCGAGTTTCGCGAGTGCAGCCACCGCGATGTCGAGTAAGCGTAGGCACGTTGGTTGTCGTTCGGGTTGGTGTTGTCTGGCGTCGAAAATTAAACTGAGTCGTCTTCGTGGCGATACCAACCGCGGCCGATCGATTCGATGTGCTTCCGTCTCGAATTCGACGGGCCGAGATAACGTCGATCCTCGAAGAGAAGTAAGGTCGAGCACTTCGTCGCGTCTGTTTCCTCGTTGCCTTTCCGCCAGCTCGGCAATCGGCTCCGCCAGCAATAACCGCCGACGTGTTCGTACGGCTTCGGCAAGTCGCGCAGCAAGAGATGATAGACAAACGATTGAGCTTGTTTTCGGAGGAGGTTCTTCAACATCGCAACCATTTCGCCGGGGAAGCTAATGTCGTGTGCGCGGCACTAAAAGAGCGGGAACGTCGCGGAGTCTCGATGTTCGCGCTGCATGACGGCCTTCAATTTACCCACCACCTCCGGGTGCTGGTCCGCGATGTTATGCTCTTCGCCGAGGTCATGCGACAGGTCGTACAGCTCGATCGGCGCGTTGGGATTCTTCTTCAAATCCACGCGAACCCCTTTCCAATTGCCGATGCGAGCGGCCTGACTGCGCCCGCGCTCGGTGAATTCCCAGTACAGCGCCTCGTGCTGCCTTTGCTCGCTCGCATTGCCAAGCAGTGTCGGAACGATCGAGATCCCATCCAGCCCCGCCGGTGTCTTGGCTCCCGCCAGCTCGCAGAACGTCGGCAGCATGTCCCAGTGGGCAGAGATCAGGTCGGAGGCGCCGCCCGCTTTCAATCGGCCAGGCCAGCGGGCGAGCAACGGGACGCGAATGCCGCCTTCGTACAAGTCCCGCTTGTAGCCGCGCAGCGGGCCGTTCGAATCGAAGAAGTCCGGCTGATGGCCGCCTTCCTTGTGTGGTCCATTATCCGAACTCAGCATCACCAACGTGTTGTCGTCGATATCGAGTTCTTTGAGCAGTGCCAGCAACTCGCCAACTTGCCGGTCGAGCCGAGTCATCATGCCCGCGAATCCGGCGACGGGATTACGGACATTCGGGCCGGCGTACTTGCCGATCGTGTCTTCGAATTGAGCGAACTTCTTGCGGAACTCCGTCATCGAGTCTTCCGGCACTTGCATCGCGGCGTGAGGAATCGTGACCGACATGTAGCAGAAGAACGGCCCTCGCTTGTTCGTTCGGACGAACTCCAACGCGTTCTCGACAATCAAGTCGTGGGCGTAAGTCTTTCCGTCCAGCGGGACGCGCGTCCCGTTTCTCCATAAATGATCGGGGTAGTAGTTGTGCGCCTCGCGCTGGCAGTTGTAACCGAAGAACGAATCGAAGTGCATCGTTGGATCGGAAGTCGAACCTGGCGCACCAAGCCCCCACTTGCCGAACATTCCGGTCGTGTAGCCTGCTTGGTGCAACAACCGCGGGAGCGTCACAATGTCCGCCGGCATCGGGGACTGGCCTTCCGGCTTCACTTCGCGGTTGCCACGCACAAAGCAGTGCCCCGTATGCAAGCCGGTCATCAACGAGCAACGTGTCGGAGCACATACCGTTGATCCGGAATAGTGGTCGGTGAACTTCATCCCTTCCGCGGCGAGCCGATCGATGTTTGGCGTCGAGAATTTGCTCTGGCCATAGCAGCTAAGGTCGCCGTAGCCAGCATCATCGAGCAGGATATAGATGATATTGGGCCGATCGGCACGAGCTTGAGGCACGAGAACTGCAAACAGGAACAAAGTAAACACGACGCGGTACATAAGCCGAGATTCCTCTCGTGAAGTGCGTTTTTCGATTGGCGTTGCCTTGCCGGGCTACTCGACCGGCGAGACATTCAGTTCTGCGACGGAAACGGTTCGGTCAAAAACGGCGACCTCGTCCAGGCGACCTTCCCACGACGCAGCTCCCGAGCAGTGACCTCCAAAAAAGAGTTCGTCGATACTGACGCGATTGTTCGCCGAGATGGTGGTCTCGATCTCAGGTGCCGCGTCGCCGTTCAGATGGATTCGCACTTGTTCGCCGTCAAGGATGAAGAGCAAATGATTCCAAGTCCAACGTCCGATCTGCGTGCTTCCGGCGACGATGTTGTTTCCGTCGTGAAAGACAAGCTGGCCGGGGTGATTCTCGCCGCCACCGAGTCCCAGGTGTTCGCCGTCCGCACCTCGGCTGAGGTCATGACCTCGCGAAAACAGCCAGCCGGTGATACTTCTCGCGTCGATGGGCATTCCGTTCCAAAACCACATCGAGATCGAGTAAGTATCCCCGAGTTTGCCGATCCGCGCCCGTAGCCGACCGCCGGCCAAGTGTGCGGCGCGGTTTTCTTCGCTTCCCGCGCAGAACCGATCAGAACGTGGCCCGGATAGAAAATAGGCGACACCCGGTTCGTACCGAGCGTGGCGATCGTGACCGGACGAATCGTTCGCATCAGGCCCGGCAAACTCGTCGAGCCGCCAATAGGCGACAGGCTTCGCCGCCAAGATCGCGGCGACACCCGCGCCTTGCGACTGCTTGAATTGTCTTCGCGGTCTGCCGGCAACTCCTTCCAACAGCTGAAGACTCGCCGCGACGATTTTCGGCTCGGCTTGAACTTCCAGTCCCGCGGAACGTGCGGCCCACGTGTTATACCCGCCCAGCAAATGCTGCTCGGGCGGCGGGATGTAACCGTCGCCGCCGTTCGCCAGCTCAATCACCATGGTCCGCGGCAGCGGGCTTTGCAACTTCAGCTTCAGCCCCGTCAATGCATAGGTTTCATTGGGCGTGGTCGCAATGGCGATGTCGCCGATTCGAAGGGCTTGAACGACAATCTCGGTCGCTTGGCGCTCGTGGAGAATAATCTGTTCCCTGGCGTAAACCTCTTCGCCCGTCATGGGAAGCCGCTCGCCAATGCCGTCCACAATCCGCTGGGCCCACTCCAACCGCTGCTTGTCCGGCACGCGATACTTCAACTCCATCCGCGTTTCAGCCATCGCCAAGTCGGCACTTTCGTCGTAGGTGATCGACTCGTAAGCTTTCAGCGCGATATCGAGCAAGCCGCTGGCGTAACCCTCGATCGTGGGTGCCTCGTCACGAGCCTCGGCTGGAATCCGGTAATCACGACGCCAGATGTCGCCGCTGCAGCCGTGCGACATAATCCCGACAAAGGGAGCTTGGCCGGTGTCGCCGTTCGGCGCAATGCGTGCTTTCAGGCCCTCGGAGAACAAGCCGAAGTAGTCGGCGCTCAAACCTTGTTCGCCCGAAAAGTAATGCATTGAAAAGTTCGCGAGGACTGCGATCGGACGACCACCTGGTGCTTGGAAGGAGATCAGCGACAGGTCGGGGTCTTCGGGGCCGGATTCACCCGTCACGTCATCCCAATTTGCTCCCGCATGCATGTTGGCACGAACGGTTGGATTACCGAACGGATCAACCGCCAATCGATCGGGGCGGCGAATCCAACGCCGGAGAGCCGTGAACTCTGGCGCGTGGGCAACGGCCCAACCAACTCGTGCCGGCTCGAGGTTCGCTTCGGCTGCGGCCAGTGCTTCGGCGATCTTCTCCCGGAGATAGGGCACGTAGGTCGGATCGGCATCCGTGCCGAGGCAGCTCATCGACGCTGGCGCACTGTGAGTATGCGTCGCCGAAATGAGCATGCGGTCGGGGCGGATCGCGGTTCTTTGCGACGCCAGCTGCTTCGCTTCGTCCAAGAAAGGACGAGGCATCATGCAGCTGTCGACGACCGCGATTCCGATCCGGGACTTGCCGTCGTCCAGGACGATGGCGCGAACATTGATCTTGGTCTTCACAACATCGAGGCTGCGGCTCGTCATCCCGCCGTTGACGAAGACGGGAAACTGAATCGGTGTGGCGTCGATGACAGCCGCGCCGGCACGCAACTGAGCAACCGCTTCTCCCGACGAGATCCCGATCATAAAGAGGCACGCCAGAACAATAGCGAACAGTCTCATGGCACAGCTCCGTGACGTGGGAAGCGGACGGTGAGTGTCGACGTGGGGAGCATTGGTACGGGTGTCGAAACACACGGTGTCAAATTGCGCGACCCGAAGGGATTAGTCACAGTTTAGTCAAACAGCGAGTGGCATTGATAGTAGCGGCGTGGCATCCCAATATTCCGGTTCGGCAAAGCCGCTTCGCTCAATACCCTCCCTCTAAATAGCCGAAAAACTTCGCGAAAAATTCAGGTGCGACTTGACCACCGCTTCGCGGGGATGATATAAGCGCTATAGGAATTAGCGGTATCTAGTTCAAATCCTCTAGCATCTTCCCAGAGAGCCGGGCTGATGACGATTACGTTGCGCGTACTCGATGGTGCCGACCGCGGGCGAGTCTTCGGAGACGTTTCGCCTCCCGTGACGATTGGACGCGAAGAAGGTAACTCGGTCCAGTTAAATGACGAGCGGGTGAGTCGCTTCCACCTCAAGATCCAAGAGGATCACGAGAAGCTCGTTCTGACCGATTTGGAGAGCACCAACGGAACGAAGGTGAACGGCGAAGATATCCAGCTGCGGATTCTTCGCTATGGCGACATGATCACGCTGGGACGATCCGTGTTGCTGTTCGGATCCCGTGACCAGATCGCAGGCCGCTTGGCAGACATGCGACGCGGAAGTGCGGCGGCACGGGGGACCATCGATCCGTCGTCGCAACAGAAGAGAAGTGCAGGTTCGTTAGACCTTGACATGCAGTGGCAAGGCGATAACGATCTGCAAGCCACGCTGCACTCTGTCGAACCGCCGGAACTCCCGGATCGCATGTCTCCCGGTCAAGCCGCGCAGCTGGCCGAACTGATCGAGTATATCCACATCCGGCTGCGTAACCTGATGAACTCGGTCGAGAGTGAGGGCAAAGGCGAACAAGTCAAACTCGACTTGCGTCAGTGGCAAAGCGTGCTGGATCTGCAGAGCCGCTTGGCAGAATATCTCCGCGCCGTGAGCGGACCCCACGATTGAACCAGCGAATCCGTTATTCGATCAGATCGCGATGGTTCGATTTGGCAAGCCGTTGTACGCTTACCGCGACTCGGCCTCTTTGATTCCAACGGAATGAGCATTATGGAAACGACCGCGCTCGCGTTCTTGAAGCAACTCCTGCTGACTCCCAGTCCGTCAGGCTACGAAGCTCCTATCCAGCAGGTCGTTCGCGACTATGTATCGCCGTTTGCGGATACCGTCACCACGGATGTGCATGGAAACGTAATCGCCTGCAAAAATCCGGCTGCTCCGCTGCGATTGATGTTTGCCGGGCACTGCGACCAAATTGGCTTGCTCGTCACGCACATCGACGAATCTGGCTTCATCTATACACAAACGATCGGGGGCTGGGATCCCGTTCAGCTAGTTGGCCAAAGAATGACGATCTGGGCCGATGGCGGCCCGATTCCCGCGGTTATCGCCAGAAAACCGATTCACTTGTTGACCGATGACGAGCGCAAACAAACCGTCAAGCAGGAGGACCTCTGGCTGGATATCGGAGCCACCGACAAGGCGGAAGCGGCCGCGCTCATTCGCATCGGAGATCCGGTCACGTTGGAGCTTGGCTATCAAGAGATGCGGAACCATCTCGCAAACTCGCCGGGGATGGATAACCGCACCGGTTTATGGGTCGTCATGGAAGGATTACGCCGCGCGGCGGCGCAGAACCCGAAGTGCGGCATCTATGCGGTTTCAACGGTTCAAGAGGAGATCGGGTTGCGCGGCGCGAGGACGAGTGCTTACGGGATCGATCCGCACGTCGCGATCGCCGTTGACGTAACCCATGCAACGGATTGCCCAACAATCGACAAGCGACAGCAAGGAGACATCTCGCTGGGAAAGGGCCCGGTCGTCTTCCGCGGCCCGAACATGAACCCTCGCGTTACGAGTCGTCTAATCGATCTGTGCATGACCCAGCAGTTGCCTTATCAACTCGCCGCCATCGGTCGCGCGACGCCAAACGACACGAACACGATTCAGGTCAGCCGCGGCGGCGTTGCGACTGGCTTGGTGAGCATTCCGAATCGCTATATGCACAGCGCCGTCGAGACCATTTCCCTGGACGACATCGACCGGGCCGCGGATTTGCTGGCGGCATTCGCGTGCAGTCTCGGCGAATCCGAAGACTTCACGCCGTGATTTGCGTCTAAACCATGCAAAGCGGCAAGCACATCACGTCGCGGGCCGGACTGCTCGGCCGGGACCTCCGCGTCATGGCAGCCTGTTGCAACGCGGTGACGACCGGCGAGCCCAACAGACAGGCGTCGTCGCCGATCCCGCCCTTGCTGAGATTGACGATCAGCATTCGTCCGTCACGGAGTGGCCGGTGAGGGCGACAACTTCACGCCGCAACGCGCATGAAGTCAACGATCAAGACCAACGCCGAAATGAAGATCGTCCCCACGACGGCACCGATGCACGTGCCGATGACAACACTCCGATCCGTATGCCAGCGGTCAAAGGCCAAGCTGCCTGCGGGCACGGCAAACGACAACACGAGCAGCAAATGAGCCACATCCGCGTTCCGGCCGCCAGTCGTAAAAAGCGCGCACAACACCGAGATGCCCATCATTGCCAACAGCAGAGTTCGCAAGCTGAAGCGCCGCATGGCAGCGTTGCCTCGTGTTGTAGAACAGTACGTGGCCGTTTGCTCCGTAAACGCAGCTTACATGAACATCCGTTCGCGGAGCGAACGGCCACGTAAAATCACTCGTAGTGGATCGAAACGACTTCGAACTTGATCGTTCCTTTAGGCGCTTCGATTTCGGCGACCTCGCCGACTTTCTTGCCCAGCAAACCTTGTCCGATTGGACTGGAGATCAGAATCTTCCCCGTGTCGTAGTCCTCTTCGCCAGCTCCGACCAAGGTAAAATCTTCCTCGTCGTCGAAGTCCAAATCCTTCACCGTGACGATGGCACCAAAACCGACTTCGTCCGTAGGGATCTTGGACGTATCGACGATCGTCGCGTTGGCAAGTTTGCTCTTGAGGAGATTGATCTTCGCTTGCAACATCCCCTGCCGCTCGCGTTGTCCGTGATACTCGGCGTTTTCCTTGAGGTCCCCTTCGGCGCGAGCTTCCCCGATCTTCTCGGCGATGAACGGCATCTCGACCCTCTCCATGTGCTCTACTTCTGCCTTGATCTTGTTATATCCCTCTTGAGTCATGGGGATGCGATCGGACATGCGACTTTCTCCAACTCGCGAAAAAAACGACCTCCGGCCAGCGGAGGTCGCGAATTCCTCTATGGCGAGTGGCAGATGAGAACTTACCAACCAAACATCTTGGGAGGGCGAAGCTCCCGCAGAGTCGGTTCGGCAGGAGCCTCACCCACCCGGTAACATTTCATCTGCCGCTCGCCTCACGGTCAGTCATTCTGCTCTAAGACGAGCGTTGTGTAAAGATTGACTCGCGACGGACAAGTTTAATCGCCTACACCGCGGCTTTCCGAAAGGTAGAGCAGTGCGCCGCAGCTTTTGCAAAACACCGCCCTTGACATATATAATTCGTTCATCATGTTGGGCGTTAACATCTGATAGCAGCCGCCGCAAACTTCTCCGTCGACTTCGGCAAGGGCTTCTTCCCCGCGGACGCGGGCGACGCGATCGTAGTTGGATTTGAACTCCAACGGCAAATTCGCTTCAGCCACTTTCAACTCGCTCAGGACGCCCGCCAACTCTGAATCAAGATTTGCTTGCTCGCCTTCAACGCGAGCCTTCACCTTGTCGGCCTCGGACCTCGCTGCAGCCAGATCCGTCTCTGACTTGTTCACCTTTTCCGCAAGTTGGTCGATCCTCTCGAGCGACTCGAGGATTTCGTCTTCAAGCACGAGATTCGCTTGTTGGTCCGCGGCGATTTGTTCCTTAAACGCTTGGAACTCCTTGTTGCTGTTCGCGATGTTCAACTTGACCTTTAAGTCTTCGAGTTTTGCTTCGCGCGATCTCAATTGCAGTTGCTTGCCGTCACTGGCGACGCGTGCCTTCTGATGCGTTTCCTTCGCTTGCTCCGCGTCCATTTCCATCCGGCGCACCGCTCCGGCGGACGCGGCGACTTGCTTGGGGCCACGATCCAATCGCCCGCGCAGATCCGTGAGCTGCTTGTGGATCCGATGCAGGTCGCGGAGTTCTGTGCCTGTAATGCTCATTTCGTTACCTCGCTTGATTGGTACCGTTGTTGTCTGGTGTTCCGTCTGGATGCGCCGTGCGCACAAAAAAAACCGCTGATCCAAGGATCAGCGGTTTGTCTCGACTTCCGAATGTCCGCAGTAGTTCGCGAGGAAAACTCGCAACAACTGTCATCGGTTACTGGCTCGTTAGCTCGCAACCGCGCTTCCCAAAAAGCCTTCGAGCTGTTGACTCCGCACGGGATGTTGCAGCTTGCGAAGTGCTTTCGCTTCGATCTGCCGCACGCGTTCTCGAGTGACCTTGAAGATGCGTCCCACCTCTTCCAAGGTGTACGTGTACCCATCGCCCAACCCGTACCGCAGCCGGACGATTTCCCGCTCGCGGTAAGTAAGCGTTTTGAGCAACCCTTCGATCTTGTCACGTAAAATGCCATTACTTGCGTTCTTGATGGGGTTTTCCGACGTCCCATCTTCAATAAACTCGCCGAAACTACAATCGTCGCCTTCGCCAACCGGCCGATCCAGGCTGACCGGATGCCGGCCGATGTCCATCACGCGTTTCACTTCGTCCAAGCTGAATCCGGCGCGCCGGGCCAGCTCTTCGGTGGTCGGTTCGCGGCGCATCTCCTGTTGCATCGTCTTCTGAATATTGCGCAACTTCGAGAGTACGTCAATCATGTGTACCGGAATTCGGATCGTTCGAGCCTGGTCCGCGATGGCCCGCGTGATGGCCTGGCGAATCCACCAAGTGGCGTACGTCGAGAACTTAAAGCCGCGGCGATACTCGTATTTATCGACCGCTCGCATCAGCCCCGTGTTCCCTTCCTGGATCAAGTCCAGGAAGCTGAGGCCGCGATTTCGGTACTTTTTTGCGATCGATACGACCAACCGCAGATTGCCGCTCGAAAGTTGACGCTTCACCGCCTCGTATTCGGTGTGCTGGCGACGAACCGTCACGCAGCGACGCTTCAATCCGCGCGGACTCTCCTGGGCCGTCATCATCAGTTTGCGAAGCTCACGCCGCAGATTAGCCCGTTCGTCGTGGAACATGGCGTCGTCGCCAAGCTGTTCGAGCCGGCCGCGAATCTGCTCCATGCGAGCCGAAAGGTGTTCCAACTCCTTCATCAATGGCTGAACACGGCGGGTTCTCAGGCTGAGTTCTTCGACCAACTGCAAACACTTCTTGCGGCGGCGGAGAAACGCCTTGCGAATCTCGCGCGCCTCGTCGTGCGTCGTCGATTTGCGAATCAACTTGGCAAAATCGCGCTTGTTCAAATCGAGCAGACGCTCCAACGTCTTCAGGTTATGCGGCATCCGAGCCAGAATCTGCTCTTTCGTCAACTGCTCGGTCAGCGACACCTTGATCGTTCGATCGAACGGCAACTCGCCCCTATAGACCTTCGTCAGCGTCTCGACGGTGCAGCGCATCGCATAATCACAGCTGAGCAAAGTGCGGCGGAACAGCTTGCGAGTCAGCTCGATCTTCTTGGCGAGCGAGATTTCTTCCTCGCGAGTCAGTAACGGGATCACCGCCATCTGGCTCAGGTACATGCGAATCGGATCGTCGCTCAGCTTCGGCGTGTCTTCGGCCGAGAGCAAGTCCGGACCGTCGTCCTTGTCTTGCAGCTCTTCGGCCGTCGGCATCTTGCGCAGCTCTTCGTCGTCGAAGCCGTCGTCGGGAGCTTCTTCGACGAGTTCGATGCCGAGTTCTTCGAGGGAACTTAAGAGAGTGTCAAGCTTTTCCGGATTGACGTCTTCGTCAGGCAGGTAAGCGTTGACTTGGTCGTAAGTGAGATAGCCTTGGGCCTTGCCTCTGGCGACGAGTGTTTGCAGGTCATTGGTCTGGACTTCCATCTGTCATTTCCCTCCGCGCGATCCTGCGCTTCAAGGACACGACGCGGCAATGGCAGCTACCCATCCGTGGGCGCGGGAATACCTTGCCGCTTCCGCTCTTGCTCAACGAGCTGTTGCAGTAGGTCTAGCTCCTCGTCCTCACCGAGGTCTTGTTGGTCCAACGCCGCCTGCTTCGCACGGCCTTGGTCCGCTTCACGTCGTCCACGAAGATGTTCGATCAGCCCTCTGAGTCGCGAGGCTGCATCATCCTGGACATGTTTCTCTTTCTCCGTCGCTTGCTCATCCAACGAGACAAGCAAACTCTTCAACTGCGGGTCGTCAAGCTCCGTTAAGATGCGATTGAACTCAACGGGTTCACCCCGCTCTAACACAACTTGATAGGTCTCGTAAATCGTTCGAGTCGGGTTACTCAAAAGCTCATCCGGGACGATCTCGGCCAGCGCCTGATCCGCCAACTCCGGATGCTGCGTCAACAGTTCTATCAGTTCTGCATCGCACGGATCAAGGTCGTTAATGGACAGCCGTGATTGAGGTGCTTCGGTCGCCTTGATGCGAGCCGCAGGCGCGGCCTTGCGCAGCTCGCCGATGCGGGTGCGAAGTACCGCTTCATCGATGCGGAATTCGCGTGCTAGCCTCGCGATTACTTGACGCTCGCGCAACAGCCGGGCCGACGACGTGTCCCCCGTCATCCGCGGTGCCTTCGAGATGATCGCGAGCAGTTGTTCGAGTGCTTGATTGGCCCGATGCGTGTCACGCAGCAGGTCAATGCCTCGCGTTCGTGAATTGACTGCGTGTTCCAAGGCGTCAAGCGCCTGTTCCAGCAGCGACTGCATCGCGTCCGGGCCTTGGTTCAACAAGTAATCGCAAGGGTCGAGGCCTTGCGGCAGCGTGAGAATCCGAAGATCGACCTCGCTAGCGATGAACAATTCGAGAATCTCGTTGGTCCGTTTCTGCCCAGCATCGTCACCATCCAACACCAGCGTGATCGAATCGGCATATCGACGCAAAATGCGGATATGCCGCTCGGTGAGTGCCGTTCCGCACACGGCGACGGCCGTCTGCATTCCGAACTGATGCGCCATGATGACGTCGGTGTAACCCTCCATCACGATGACATTCTTTGCCTTGCGAATTGGGTCAGCCGCCAAGTTGAGCGCGTAAAGCTGGTCGCTCTTCGAATACAAGCGGGTCTCTTGCGAGTTGATGTATTTGGCGGAGCCTTCCGTGGCGAACTCGGGAAGAATTCTGCCACCGAACCCGATCGGTCGGCTCTGCGGATCGCGAATCGGAAAGATGACGCGTCCTTTGAAGCGATCGTAGTAACGTCCCGACTTCGGGCTCTTGCCCAGCAGTCCCGCCGCCTCCAAGACCTCGGGCGAGAAAGGGGTCGAGCGGGCACGATCGAGCAACCATTGCCAGCTATCCGGCGAGAAACCCAGGTGGAATCGGTCGGAGCTGTCCGAGTTCACACTTCGATCGGCAAAGTATTTTCTCGCCACTTCCGCGTCCGCCGAGCGCTGCAAGCATTGCTGAAACTGCTGCTCGGCCCAGGCACATGCGGCGTACAGTGTCTTCTTGTCGCCCGGACTCCCGGCCGCCGGACGCGGCGTCGCGGCATTGGCTTGCAAGACGACGCCCGCCCGATCGGCGAGCATCTCGAGCGCTTCGCGGAAATCGATACCTTCTCGCTTCATGACAAAGCTGAAGATGTCGCCGCCGTCATTACAGACAAAGCACTTCCAAGACTGCCGAGCCTGATTGACCTGTAAGCTGGGCTTGGTGTCGTCATGCCAGGGGCAGAGACCAACAAAGTTCGCCCCTTGCCGACGCAATGGCATATAACTGCCAACAAGATCGACGATATCGACCGCTTGGCGGACTTGCTCTCTGGCGTCGTTATTCTGCCCGAAGGACATCGTCATGTTTCGTCCGTGGGACAAGTTACTTCCGTGTGAAACCTAGCGCAAAGCAGCGAGGAGTCGGGGCACAATCGTTTGCGTGACGAACCGTCGCCAACGAACTCGCAGCGCTGTGGGCAGGTTATCTTACCACCTTTGCCGTGGCTCTGGTGCCGTGCCCTCCATAGCACGGAGCGGGATTATAGTACGATGTTTTTTTGACGTCAACATTGCGATTGACTCGTCGTAAACGCCTACACGGGAGGGGATTAGATAGGAATCGCAACACGCCGAGATCGGCCTTGACGGATCTTTCCCACGGAAAACAGCCGATTCAACGCTCTGGATGTCAACGCCAACGCGAGCAGAAATTCAGAGCGATCATTGCGCAATTCTGGCTAGCTATCTCGCTTTGGCAGCGTCTGGCTGCGAAGTTCTTCCAGCTTGGCGTGAAGATCGGTGGCCTGCGCTCGCACGGTGTCGTCGTTGTCTGTCAGAAGCTGTTTGAGAATCGCTCGGCCTTGCGGAGTCGCCTGCTGCTCGATGCCAGAAAATACCATTGACCGCACCGCGGGATCGTCGGAGTCCGCTAAAGCACTCAGTTGCTGGGCGGGCAACTGGTTGCCCTCGATGAGCTGTCTTGTTCGGCGGATGCGGTTCTTGTGCTCGTCGGTCTCTTCATCCAGCCACTCGATTAGCAACGCCGCCGACTTGTCGCACGGTATCTTCCGTACCATCTCGGCGAACTCATCGCGATTCGCCTGGCGGATGGAATGCGGACTCGAATTCGGCTCTGTTTCAGCAAGCAGGCGATTTGCCTCGACGACGAGGGCGGTGAGCACCTCGAACTGGAAGTTTGGTTCCAGTTGGATTAGTTCTGTCTTCGGGCACCGCTCGTCACAGTACTTGCGATAGGAGGCAACGAACGGTTCGACCGTGCCGTGAGGCTGCAATCGCGCCAGATACTTCCAACGGGCACCCGGAGCCTGGGACCAACTGTGCCGTTCGGGAGTCACGTACCGGTCGAATGTCGGCCAGAATTGTGCGGCCAGACTGTCCGGCCCCAACTTGGTGTCAAGGAACAAGAAGTCGATCGAGTCGGTCGACCAAGTATGCTGAAAGTCGTACGAATCTCGAACCATCTTCGACGCCAGCTCGAGCAGTTGGCGTTGGTTCGTCGCGCGGAATTCGGTTCCGGCCGGCGACCGGAGTGTCGCGGCAACGTGCATCCACCGATTCCACTCGACGGAGCTGAGCGTGAGCTTGTCGTTGTAGTCCTCGATGTGCTCAGGCTGTTCGCGCCAGTTATGTCGCAGAACGAAACGTTCAAAGATGCTGCCGCCCAACGCTTGGCACATGTCAAAGTGGCTGCCGCGCCGAGCGTCAAGACGCAATAGAGCCGGGACGATTCGTTCTTCGATTGGGTTGTCAACCGAATCGTCTTCGGCATCGAACGCAACATCGAGCCGCCAGATCGCATGGGCCAAGACGGCATCGGCCGGACGCAGCTTCGCGCGTTCCCAGGAACCATCGGCGTAGGTACCGAAATGAAACCGACCGAGAATCATCCCATGCCGATGACTTCCCGAGGTCGCAACTCGACATGAACGAATCCGGCGTTCGGCGAGATCGATCATCTCGTCACGGTGCAGCTGGGGCAGGATCAACTCCAGTGCCCGACCAGCCGGTGTGTCCGTGTAGTAGTCGCCCAGCTCATTCGCTTCGGCGCAAATCCGGTCAAAACATTGTCGGGCACCGGCATCATCCGTGACGGAATCGATGCCGTAGACTTCGGCGGCCCAGGCGTCGAGCACTCGGTTAAGTTCAGGCTCCACCACCGACTTCTCTCGTAGCTTCATCCAGCCCGCGTCGCCATAACTCGCCGTCGCTTCGATCCAGGCGTGGTCAACGTCGTAGTCGCTCAATCGCGCCCGATTCAGAAGCAGCTCGATCTCGTCCTTCCAACGCGGCAGGAACATATCCATCGTGACTCGGCAAGGTTGAATCTGTCCAAAGATTCGCGAACCGCCGCTTACGTCGTGATACCCTTCGGCGTAGAGCAACTCGCCGCCTAACTCAACTCGGGCGTAGATCGCTCGCGACTCGTCGCGGCTGTCGTCCAGCCCGACTCGCGTGGGTTCGTTAACGTAAAACCACGCTCGTGGGCGAAAGACGCCATGCTTGCCTTGTAAGAAGTGCTTGAACTCCGTCCATTCTTCCGGACCCGTCTCATTCCAGTTCGGAATTTTGGCAAGCACTTCGTCCAGATCCGCCACGATCGGTGTCTTGCCAAGGTAAACTTCGTTGAACCAGACGTCAGCACCAACGACATCGCCCTTCAGCTTGACTTGTAAAGCCACTGGATAGTTTCGTATCTCCGCTTCCTTGCCTTTGTAGGAAAGGATTTCGCCGCTGTTAACCGCATAACCCATCACGCAGAAGAAGAGAAACAGACTTGCCGCAGCCAGGAACGTGCGATGGAACCATGCGAGCAACAAGGCTCCCGCGATGAACACGGTCCAACCGCTGAGTACGAGAAGGTACTCGTGCCGAGCGGTGGGCGGAGCAAGCTCGCTCAGCGGATAAGGAGTCCCCTCGTAGTTGCGATAGCACACGAGCAAAGTGAACATCGACAGACTGAGCCCACCGAGGGCAAGGGTCTCAACCGTGCGGGCGGTACGATCTCCTCGCGCGGCTTGCCTGGGTAGCAGCCGTCGCTTCCTCCACGCTTGCCAAGCCAGGAAGACGAGCAACGCGAGTGGCGCGCCGATGATCAACCAGAAATCCAACGATAGCAAGAGCCACAAGTACTGTACGTATCGCATCAAATCACCTCCAGCCGCCGGTGCAACCGCATCCCGCCCAGACTCAATGAAATCGTCGCGAGAACGAAGCCGCCGGCAAACAGCAACACCGTCCAAGTAGGCATATCGGGAACGCGTACAGAGTTCCAAATGCTGAACGCCCCGAACACGGCCCCGATCGCGATCGCAAACCCGCCGGTCGTCCCGCGCGTTGGCTGCGCGGCACGTATCCAGCAGTAATGAAAGACCGGCAGAAGCACCGCGTATGCCAACAGGCTCCACAAAATAAACGCTCCCTCCGTCTCGGCCATCAATGGGAACCAATAGTTCTGCATCATCTCCTGATAGTCGCTGCGAAGCCCGCTCCAGACGAGCAAAGCGGCTGGCAACCAGACCGCCAGTACAGACACGCCGCTCGCCAACATCGTATGCAGCCACAGCGTGTCGCGCGAGAAACCCTGTCCATACAAGAATCCGAACGATCGGCTGCGAACTCGACCGAGCCGCCATGTCAGCAAACTGCAATGTGCCAGAATGAAGAACGGAGCCCACGTCATAATGTCGAACTTCAGCGGATCATGGTAAGTCAACACGAACCACACGCTCAGCAACATCGCGGCGATCGTGACGACCGACACTTGCCGAAGTTGCCAGCAAAGTAAGGACCATCGAAGTTTCATGGCAGTTCTCTCAGTGTGATGATGTTGGACTTAGACAGACGAGGCGGGTTCCAGCCGGTCCGACCCGTCCGGTTCCGGCTTTTCGCGATGCTCGGTGATCGCGAGGTAGAGGCGTTCCAGGTTGACGGTTCGTCGCTGAAGCTCGCCGGGCAGCGGTGAATCGGCGTCGGCAGCGTTGTCGTAAACGAGCCACAGCGTCCCGCTGTCGTCATCATGGCCAAGCGGTCTTGCTCCCGGCGGGATGGACGGGGACGCGTCGGTGGCGAACTCAACCTCGCGGACGCGCTCACGCAAATCCTCAAGGTTCCCGCGCAGTTGAACGCGACCTCGCCGCAGGATCGCCACCTCGTCGGCGACCCGTTCGACGTCGCTCAAGATGTGCGAGGCTACGATCACTGCCGCATCTCGCTCATTCGCTTCTTCCCGAAGCAAGCCGTACAACTCGTGACGTGCCGACGGGTCCAAGCCGTCAGCCGGTTCATCGAGCAACAGCACCTCCGCGCCCGCGACCAGGCAGCTGACCGCCAACACCCACCGTTTCTGTCCCTTGCTCAACGACCGCCAGCGCCGGTTCAAACCGATCTCATGTGCTTCACACAGTTGCTTCGCGCGGCGGCGATCAAAGCCGAGACTTGCCGACGCTTTTAGATCGAGGATCTGACACACTCGCACTCCGCCGGGAGGCTCGACCCCATCAATCAAGCATCCGATTCGGCCGGCCACGGAAGGGCAGGGTGGAAACGATTGCCGGTCCAAGACGCGCGATTCGCCCGCGGTCGGCGCGAGGAGGCCCGCCAGTATCCGCAGCAGCGTTGTCTTGCCAGCTCCGTTCGGACCGAGCAGGGCCAGGATCTGCCCGGCGGCGACCTCCAACGAGACTTTATCGACGGCACGCAGCGTCCCGAACTCTCGCACCAGGTCTGTGATCTCAATGCTCGGTTTCTTCATCGTTTTGTTACCATGTCCTGAGCCGCCGCCTGAACGATCTCGACGACCTCATCGGGGGTCGCTCCGATGCGTGTGGCCTCGGCCAGCAATCTCTGAGCAAGCTCCGACAACACCTTGCGGCGCTCTCGCGCCGGCAGAACACTCTGCGGTGCCGTCACAAATACGCCTCGTCCGTGCTGCATCACCGCCAAGCCGGCTCCATCCAGCGTCTCGTACGCCTTGACCACGGTCCGCGTGTTGATCTTCAACTGACTGGCAAGTTCACGAATACTGGGCAGCTTCGTGCCTTCGGCCAGTTCGCCCCGAGCGATCAACAACTTCACCGCCTCGACAATCTGCCGATAGATCGGTTCGCCGCGGTGATGGTCCAAGTAGATTCGCATGGCTAGTGTTCCATCTGTTGTAGTTCATATACAACAGTCTGTCAAGGGCTTGGCTGGCTGCCGCCAGGCGGTTGCTAAAGCCTTTTCACTTGCCGGGCGGAAGCCCAATGCCACTCACTTTGTAGTGGTGGCTTCCAGCCGCCACGTGATTTCACGGGGATTTGTGGCGG
>JAQBZB010000082.1 GCA_027622275.1 Planctomycetota bacterium
AATTGTTTAATCAATATCTAGTTACCGCGCTACCCCAAGTTGCCTAAAGTGCGCGTTGGCCGTGGCTTCTACTCCCGAACCGACGATGGTCGAGCTTACCGACATCCTGTTGGACGCTTGGAGCATGACCAGCATCACCGAGCGCATGCCCGGCCGCCCCGAAGTCGCCCCCTGGCTTCGCGGCATCGCTGAGGAATTGCCCCAAACAGCCATTGCATGGCGGGCGGAACTGGATCTATTCCGCGATCATGCGATTTCCGAGAGGGCTCTCAAGGCCGTATTCACCGCGCACCGCATCCGCGCTCACGAATCGCTTACCACGAACAGCTTTCGCGTGGTTGACTTTCTGAAGCAAGCCGTCAAGTCGAATGCCGGAATCCATGATACGCGAGTCGTCGTAAGACGGCCGCGAGACGTTACAATTCTGACCGTTGGAGAGTTGATCAAGGACAGCGGGATTCTCAATACGGACCCGACGCTGATACTGCCTGCGTCCTTTGGAGGACTTGATAAGGGACTGCTCTCTTCGGACGCGATCCACTCGCCGCTTAAGCCTGACGAACCGGACTTTCAGTCACTCGATGTCGCAGACAAATCAGGGTACGAATCGCGTGAAGACGCTCGCCCTCGTCTGCGTCTCCTGATCAAACGAACCGAAGAAGGATGGAAACCATTGCCATTGCCGGGAGGCGAACCGATTCCGGCTGATCTAAACTTGGAACCAGTTTACGAGACGCCGAAAGCGATTTTCAACGCGATTGAACGGTCGCAGTTGCGCGTTCGACTCGTCCACCCCCTCGAACTTGATGAAGAAGAAACGGCCGTCCGATCACTGGTGTTGCTGGCACCGGTCGGAAGCAAGTTGAAGCCCGAGAAACAGACTCTCGACGAACACGTCGGCTATGTCGAAGCGGAAGCTCGGCGGATCGAGAAAAGGTGTGGTCTGGACGACCCGATCCGAGCGGCGTTGCTCTTCGCCGCCATGTGGCACGACGAAGGCAAGAAGGCAGACGTCTGGCAACACTTTATCGGTCGGACGACGAACGAACCGCTGCTCGGCAAAGCTGCTACAACCCGAGACCCTAAATCGCTACGAGGGTATCGCCATGAATTCGGATCGTTGCTGCGTATCCATCATCCCGAGCGGCACTCGACCGATTGCGAACTTCCAGTCGATGCGGAGATACGCGATCTTGCCCTGCACCTGATCGCCACTCACCACGGTTTTAGCAGACCCCACTTCAATAACGTATTCGACCGTGACTTCCGAACCGAAGATCGCGAGACGCTCCACACCGAAGTCATCCGCCGCTTTGCTCGGTTGCAACGCAAGTACGGTTGGTGGCAGCTCGCATGGCTGGAAAACTTGCTGCGTTGTGCCGATGCACTCGCGAGCGCCGATCCGGATGCGGATGACACAGCAGACGGAGACGGAGGTGAAACATGACCAACTCGGACAAGGCTTCACGACAGAATCGTGCAACGCAGATTCGCGTACTGGGTGAATCCCTTGTCGAAAGTAATGAAGTCAAAGTCCGCAGTGACCGCGAAGGCGGCAAGGAAGGCATCGTTCCAGACTTTCGGAGAAAACGACAGGTGCTCCGTGTAACCTCGCCACAAAGGCTGAATTCCCTGAGGCTCTTCGGCAAGGACAACCTTTGGATCGTTGTACAACTTGTCAAACGCCAGCCAGGCTGCCTTCAGCGTCAAGGTGTCGGACGCCATGACTTGAGGTGTCGTCGCCAGACGCAGGAAGCTGATTTGAGTAAACCTGCAAAAGCAGCAACTGTTTTCCGGCGCGGCCGTGAACCAGTCGGTTGCCGGTTGATGATGGAGATGGCGTTGGAAGGCGAGTGCCAGCCAGACGTTGACATCAAGAAGGTACATCCCATTGTGCCTTCAGCGCTTCGATGTCCTCGGCTTCCAGGATTTCCGCAATCCGGTCGTTCGTCAACTCCAGCGTACCCGGTGCGTCGCTTTCCACCAACGGTAACTGTACTGGCTGGCGGACGGGCGAAACTCGAATCACCGGGCCGGTGCGCAAGGTCACCGTCACCGCCGCCCCTTCGGGTAGCACAACGGATTCATCGAGAACCACCACACCGTTTTGAATGTGTCCTGAGATTTCCATGTCCGAATTATCGGACGACTTCAGGCATCCGTCAAGCAATACCTCAACTTCGGTGCTTCGCCCTATGAATGAGAGAGAGCCCAGTATCCGCATCCCAGTCGATCTGACCAACCCCGGCCAATTCTTCGCCTGTTGCGGATTGCTGGAATTGGCGGCAAGGCTCGACGATCATTCTGCCGCATGCTTTCGATCGTCGCAGTTCATTCTGCGAACGTCGGCGACGAGCGTCCTTGAAAGCTTCTTCAAGTGTGAAGTCGACGTAGACTCCCGGTACGGGACAACAAATTCAGACGAGCCTGAGCAAGACGATGGCGACGATTTCGATGATGCGAAGCGTGGTCGAACATTTCCGATGCGTCTTCTTGAGCCATTCAATCTGCTGTTGAACTGGTGGACCGAAAAGGAGGCACAAGAGCAAAAGCTGAAGCTTTGGACTGCCGGTCAGCGCGTCACGGATCTCCTGAACGGTCACTACAAGAAAAAGAAGCAGCGGGGCAAGAACGGTCGTCCAAGCAAGATCGTTAAGGTATATACGCCTTCGATGCGGGAGCACTTCGCGAAAGTAGTCGCTGACTACCCGGATGATTGGCTGCGAACGCCGATTCCAATTGACGCGCCCGCTGCCTTCTCGTTTGACAGCCGGCTTTCGCGGAACAACGCACTCGATCTCGGCCATTTTACAGGTGGAACCCTTGCCTTTTCACCGGCCGTAGATGTGCTTTCACTCGTCGGTCTACAACGTTTTCGGCCTGACACGATCGAGACGTGGAATCGCAATCGCTACTGTACTTGGGCGCAGTTTCTTCCGGTAACGGTCGCGCCGTTGGCCGTTCTCGGGCGATTCCCGCATCTAACGGATCTGTGTTTTGAGTTTCCAGTTAAAGCGCGTGATTCGCAGGGGCGTTATAAGCTCTTCGGTCATGCCCAACCCGTGAGGAGAGCCCATGTCTGATTTGCTAAGAAAGTTTGACCATCTAATCGAGGAGCGTGGACCGGCTGCAATCGTACTCAAGCAGTGGCTTAAACCTGTCGGCGATCCAGTTATCTTCCCACCGACCTACGCGAATCCAAAGGAAGGCGATCCGGCGATGTATAACATCGACCGTTTCGGCGAGACGGCGACTCTCGGCAAGCGTTTCGAGAAGTTCAAGAAGACTCACACGTTCATGGATACTGATCGTGTAGAACATGGTCGCCTTCAATCCGTCTGTGTCATCGATGGCATCCCGTCTCAAGCCAACCGGATAGAACCTGCGTTTGGTCGAATGATGGAGACTGATGGCAGTCCTCTCAAGCTTGTTCCGGCGATCAAAGTTAACGCTTTGATTGACGGGCAGCCAGTCGCACTTGATCTTCTCGTTGACGCAGGGCACCGGATTGCCGATGCGATGCTCAGATATACGTCAATCGCTCAGGAGGTCACTGCTGCCATTCTCGCTCGCAAACAAGGTGACTCTGCGCCTTTGGCGAAACTGGCGCCGACATCGCTCGTTTTCGGAATGTGGGACTCTCAGATGACGGGAGTTAAAGTTCCACGCCTCGTCAACTCCATCATCCGGGCTTTCGATGTTCGTGAGTACCGCCGTTCCTCACAGTTCAATCCTGCAATGGATTTCGAGGCCGCAGGCGTGACGACTGAAAAAGGAGACAAGAAACTTTCCGTAGTCGGAATGGATGGCGCGCCTTCTACTTTTCAGCCTGGCGGTATCGAGGCTTTGGGCGGGATTTGCCGTGATGCGTCGCTTAACCTCTGTACGTTACGCGACATCGTTACCACAGACTCGACTCAGACGCTAAAGCTTCAGCGATACATCCTTGGATTAAGTCTAGTTGCAATCACCTACTTCGATGGCATGACGCTGAATCTCCGACAGGGATGCCAACTTGTCGCCATTCCTGATAAGCCCATGACTCGAATCACGGTGAACGCGAATGGTACTGAAGACGAGTTAGAGATCGATAACAATGTGGCGATTGGATACGCAGTTGCAGCGGCAACGGACTTCGGGATTGGGCCGGATCGGATCGACGCCACGTTTGATGTGAAGGCCGCAAAGGCGGCGAGGAAGACGGCGAAAAAGGACAAGGCCAAAGCGGAGGACAAGTCGTGATTCTACTTCTCTCCGTTCGGCTCTTGGATGATCGATACCATGGCCTTACGGCAAATGGCGAAAAGCCGGAATGGCCACCGTCGCCATTTCGCTTGTTTCAGGCCATCGTCGCAGGTAATGCATGCGGCACCGATCTTCCACCAGAGGTGGTTGAAGCTTTGAGTTGGCTCGAGTCGCTCGATCCGCCCGATGTCATTGCACCGAGTGCGCGGTTCGGTCAAGTTGTGCTTAGCTACGTGTTGAACAACTCCGACGGACGGAGTCGCACGCCAAAGACAATTCGGCCGACATTGTTAAACGGAGATCGCGTGATTCAGTATGCGTGGAAATTCGACCCCACCATCCAGTCTGCCTTCCAATATGCTGGCACCGTTGCAAAGGCGGTTCGGCACATTCGAGCGATTGGATGGGGAATCGATATGGCGATCGGTCATGGTGAGGTGCTTGAAGCAAACCTTGCATTGGGAAAGTCCCGTATTCGCTACTTTCCCACAGATCATGCGGATACGGGGTCGGATTGGCGATTGCCCGGACCGGGCAGTCTTGCCTCACTCCAGGACTGTTATTCGCAGTACCTCAGGCGATTCGAGTCGCATGAAGCTACATATCTGGAATCGGGTGGGCCGATTTACCGGCTTCAGTCTTATGCCACCGGAGAAGCACGCCCCCACGCCGTCTTCAAACTGCTCGACGCCAACGAAGACACTTACCGCTATCCGCACGCCAAACTCATCCACATCGCTGGCATGGTGCGGCATGTGGCGATTGAGCGCATGAATGACGATCCGCCGAGTTGGAAACGCGATGATCCTAACTGGCTGGACACGTTCGTCTGTGGTCATCGTGGCAACGCAGAGCAGCACGAGCAGATTTCCTACGTTCCGTTGCCGTCTATCGGACATCAGCACGCGGATGCGATTATCCGAAACGTCATGCTGATCGCCCCGCTCGGATGTGAGCGTGAATTGGAGTACGTTGCCCAACGGCTCAACGGGGAAGAACTGACGCCCGAAAACCAAGTTCGCTCAGTCGAGTTGGAGAACTCATCGCATAATCCCAAACCCGTGTTTCTGGAACGTTTCAACCCGCCGCGAGGCAAGTTCATTGCCGAATGCTACCTTGGCACATCGAACGTCTGGCACACGGTCACACCAGTGATCCTCGACGGGCACGACGACAAGAAACCCGGAAAGACGAAGAAGCTGATTCAAACCGCACTCCAACGTGCCGGCATCGAAACGCCCTGCCAGTTCACCTGGCAAGCATTCCCGTTCCTGAAAAACTGCTTGAGCGCCCACAAGTACGACCGCGATGGCCGACACACTGGCTACCATCGACCGGCACATTTGAAGAACCTGACGGCGGTTCATGTACGCCTCAAGTTCACGCATTCCGTTCCTGGGCCAATCACGCTCGGCGCGGGGCGGCATTGTGGTTTCGGCTTGATGGCGAAGGAGCCATCATGAGCGAATGCCAGTACATCTACTTGGCCTCGGTTGATCGGCCGTTGAATGATGAGCAGATCGAGTGCGCGCGGCGGCAGTCGATCCCCGCGATCGGCCAGCGGTGAGAGTTTGCGGAAGACCCGTTCTTTGACAATTCGGTAAACATAAACTGCGACCGGCCTGCCTGATGCCGGCGACGCGGCTGGCGGGGATCGCGCCCCGCCGGTCGCGTTGCGCTGGGGGCAGATCGGCCGCTAATGCCGCCATCCCGACGCCCCGGATTTTGCCGAATGTGCGATTTACTCGCCGGAGGCTGATCGGCTAGGCTGGTGTAACGAACGGCAGATAGCCGCTATGCAATCTATTCAAGGAGGATATCGATGACGCGCCGCTTGCTGAGTATCTTGAGCGTGATTGGTCTCTGCACGACGCTTTGTGCGGTTCTCATGTCTGTCGTGATTCTGGTCGGGGTGGGAGCGGGTTACTGCATTCACCGACTCGTGCCGGACATCGATCTGGGCTCGGCGACCGTGATTGGGGTTCTGGCGTTCATCACGGTTATTTATGCCATGCTGCGACTTCTTCAGACGAGTGCCGGGATCACATCCGTTGATGGGAGTTCCGACGAGGATGCGGATGACACCGTCTTGTCGGATGAACAGGTTGAATACGTCACCGATCAGCTTACGGATGCGATCCTCACGAATCTCGGTCGCTCGCGGCGCAAGCCGGGCTCCCGATCGCGTCCGCGCCCCCAAGGCTGAGCTGAAACGTGAGGCGAGTTCTTTTCGCTTGCTTCTCATTTCGCGCGGACTCGGTCCGTAGGCCGGAACAAGGCTTTGCGCCGTTCCGGCTGCGGCATCATCGACGACTCGTGCCGGAACTGCGCGGACTTGGTCCGGCCTACCTCTTCTGACTTCTGACTCCTGACCTCTGCTTTTTCACTTGCTTCTCGCTTCGCGCGGACTAGACTGACGAGCGCTCGGTCTAGGGCGATGGCTGGCGTCGAGGAATCGCTGGCTGCGGATCATGGATGGCTCGAACAGTTTTCAACTCCTACTCGAATTCAGGGACAGGCACCAATCGTCGTGATTGGAGCCAGTCCCCGATTCCTCGGAGGTTCAGCCATGCGGAAGATCTACTTGGTGACCTACGACATTCGCGATGACAAGCGATTGCGTAAAGTCTTCAAGACGATGCGAAACTGGGGCGATCATCTCCAATACTCGGTCTTCGAGTGCCAGTTGAATCCGGTCGATCTGTTGAAGCTGAAAGCTGCGCTCAAAGAGATTATCAACGCGGCTCACGACCAAGTCCTGTTTGTCGATCTCGGGCCTGCCGCCGGGCGCGGCGATCGGGTGATCGAAGCACTCGGCCAGCCTTATGTCTCGGTGGCCAGTCCCTGCCTTATTGTCTGAGTGAATGTCGGCTTTCGCTCCGCGAAAGCAAGCTCTTTTGCGGAGCAAAAGGCGACTATCTTCGTCTGCTGAACTTCGGAGTCGCAACATGATTCGACCAGCACCTGACGCCAACAAGTATGAGCAATCAGCTGAGAGCGAACAGGAAGACCGCTATCTCCAGGCACGGATGATCAACGAAGTCGTTTACTGTCCACGTCTGTTCTACTTGATGCACGTCGAAGGACAGTTCGCGCATAACGCGGAAACGACCGACGGCGAGACGGTGCATCGGCGAGTTGACGAACGGACAGATGCTCTGGCAGTTCCTCGACTTCTCAACGACAATGCCGCTCAGCCACAAGTTCGGCAGGAGCGAATGTTGTTCGACATGACGAACGACGTCGCGGATTTATCGAACGGCTGTGGACGGTCTGACGAAGCGAGTGACGATGTCCCGAAAGATGGTCGCGTGGATGCGGTTGAAGAAACGACTATCCATGCACGCAGCGTGACGCTCGCGAGCGATACGTTAGGCGTCGTAGCCAAGTTGGACTTGGTCGAAGCCAAGGGTCAGCAAGCAACACCAGTTGACTATAAACGCGGGCGACCTCGTCGCGCGGCGGACGGAACTTTAGAGGCTTGGGAACCTGAGCGCGTGCAACTCTGCTTACAAGCCTTAGTGCTACGCGAGAATGGCTTTACGTGCGATCACGGCATCCTCTACTTCAACTCGACGCGGCAGCGCGTCACGGTTGCGATCGACGACGCGTTGATCAGCGGTACGCAAGCCGCAGTGGCATTGGCTCGAAAGGTGACGGATCTCGCCCGGCCTCCCGCACCGTTGGTCAACAGCCCCAAATGCCCGAAATGTTCGCTGTCGGCCATCTGCTTGCCCGATGAAACGAATCGCTGTCGGGCTCGTGAAGGGCAAGGCACGGATGTCACGCAAATACGCCTGCCCGCGACTCCGCGTGATGATCTGCGGCCCCTGTACTTGAACACCCAGGGATTGTGCATTGGTAGAAAGTCGGAAGTGCTGCAAGTCAAGGAGCAGGGCAAAGTTATTCAGGAAGTCCGCTTGCGCGAGATCAACCAGGTAAACCTGTTCGGCAACATCCAACTCTCGACGCAAGCCATGCAGGCACTGTTGGAACAGGAGATTCCGCTTGTCTTGCATTCGCAGCACGGCTACTTCTATGGCATGTTGCAGGGAACGGGGCTGAAGAACATCTTGTTGCGTCGCGAGCAATTCCGTTTGGCTGATGATCCAGCCGGCAGCCTGCGGATTGCCAAGGCATTGGTCGTCGGCAAGATTCGCAATCAACGAGTCATGTTAATGAGGAATCATGTCAGCCCGCCCGCCGAGCCGATCACGGAGCTAAAGCGGCTGGCGAGAAAGGCCGAGCATGTCGAGCGCGCCGAATCGTTGTTGGGCATCGAAGGGACTGCGGCTCGGATCTACTTCCAGCACTTTTCGGGAATGATCAAACCGGGCGGCGAGCCGCTCGATCCGGGAGCCGCCTTGGGCGAGCCACCGCGATATTCGTTCGACTTCCACTCTCGGAATCGTCGTCCGCCGCGGGACCCAGTCAACGCATTGCTCTCGCTCGCGTACGCTTTACTGGCCAAAGACCTCACGGTCACGGCGGCGTCAGTGGGGTTCGATCCGTATCTGGGCTTTTATCACTTGCCTCGCCCAGGTCGCCCGGCGCTGGCGCTCGACTTGATGGAGCCTTTCCGCCCGTTGCTCGCGGACTCAGCGGTGATCACTGCCATCAACAACCGGATGGTCTGCCCGGAGCACTTTGTGGAAGCGGGGCGCGGCGTCACCATGACAACCTCGGGACGCAAAGCATTCTTCCGAGCGTACGAGCAGCGAATGGATCAATTGGTGACTCATCCGCTGTTCGACTATCGAGTCAGTTACCGACGGTTGTTGGAGATTCAAACCCGCTTGCTGGCTCGCGTCGTCAGTGGCGAACTGACTGATTATCCGGCGTTCGTAACGCGCTGAGCGTCCTACCGTTTTTTGGAAGCATCTCCCTCCCGCACTGCTGGCAATTCGCAGCTGATCCGCCAAGCGTGTAGCCACGCCTCGCCAGAGCGTGGGTGTTTTTCTCTCGCGATGCTTACAATGCGTCAATAATCCGCCAAACTGGCAGCACTTTCTGGCACTGGGAGCGGCTGTGAGTGAGTCATCTTTCGATGTAGCCCCAACATTCCGTGGCGGTGACAAAATGGGACTGGCTCCAAGCGGCTAACTGGGAGCGGCTAACTGGGGACACGCACGATGATTACGACGAGTTCTTTCGACAAGCCACGAAATCGCCGTCCGTATCGCACGGACGCAAGCCCTATCCGTATCAACGCGCGTTCGCGGTCGCGGACGACTTGCCAGAATTGCTCCATGTCCCGACGCTCTTTGTCGCAATTTGCCGCGAAGCGAAAAGGTCACGCCCGATTGCTGCTCAGCGTGGTTTGCAAGTTCAATCCCAGCGCTGCGGCGTAGCGTTGCAGCGTAAGCAGCGTCGGATTGCTCGTCCTATTGTTCTCCAGCCGCGACAGGACCGAACGCCGCAGACCGGACTTCTGTTCCACATCAGCCATGGGGCCGCGCCGAACTCGTCGCGGAAAGCACAAACAAGTACCGAACTTAACAAACTTTGTGGCACGATGGTTGCCGGAGGCGTTATCTGAATATCGACAACTCACAAAAGCAGCCGTAACATTGCATTTTACTAAACGTCTGAGGCGAGTCCGGATAGGACTCGCACGAGGCGCATGGCGTCTCAACTCAGTCGTATGCTCATCATCGGTCCAAAACAGAACGTGTCAAGAGAAGGATTTCTACCGTGTTCACGCGACGAATCTCAGTCGAAGGATGTAACTGATGAACTTTGAAGCCATATTCAAACAGCTGACTGGGAATTCGCCGTTTCCTTGGCAAGAGTCTCTGTGCCGAGACTGGTTCAGTTTGGGGAAGTTTCCCGCCGCGTGCAGCCTGCCAACGGGGCTAGGCAAGACATCGGTCGTGGCAGTTTGGCTGATCGCGCTCGCCCAGCATCCAGATCGAGTTCCACGGCGTCTCGTCTACGTTGTCAATCGGCGCACGGTGGTCGATCAAACTACATCTGAGGTCGAGAACTATCGAGCCAAGCTGCAGCGCGAGCCTGCGCTCCAAACCGTTCGAGACCAGCTTGCTAAGTTGTGTTCGTTCCAAGACAAGGATGACAAACCAGTCTCTCCGCTCGCTCTCAGCACATTGCGAGGCCAGTTCGCTGACAATCGGGAATGGTCCGCAGACCCGGCTCGTCCGGCGGTCATCGTGGGCACGGTGGACATGATCGGCAGCCGCTTGCTCTTCAGCGGCTACGGCGTCGGTTTCAAGGGCAAGCCGCTTCATGCGGGCTTCCTCGGTCAAGACGTTTTGCTGGTTCACGACGAAGCCCACTTGGAGCCGGCGTTTCAGAGTTTGCTCATCGGAATTCAAGAAGAGCAGAAGCGATGCTCGGAGTTCGCAAAGTTTCGAGTGATGGAACTGTCGGCCACGTCGCGAGGAGTCGCAGACGTTTTCTCACTGACTGCCGATGATCACGAGAACGAGACCGTCAAGAAACGAGTCGGGGCCACGAAAGCCATCCTCCTGCAGGAAGCCAAGGACGACAAGAAACTCGCTGACGAGGTCGCTGAGTTGGCCCTAAAGTTCAAAGATTCAAAACGCCCGATCCTTGTCTTCGTTCGCACGGTAGAAGACGTGATGAAAGTCCGCGACAAGTTGGCGAAGGAAAAACTCGCAGTCGAAACCCTCACGGGCACGCTTCGTGGCAAAGAGCGGGACGAATTGGTCGATAAACCGACGTTCCGACGCTTCTTGCCGAAAGCCTTGAGCGGGAGCGAAACAGTCTATCTCGTTTGTACGTCGGCCGGCGAAGTTGGTGTCAACATCTCGGCCGATCACCTCATCTGCGATCTCTCAACTTTTGAGAGTATGGCCCAACGTTTTGGCCGCGTGAATCGATTTGGTGAACACAACGACACCGAGATCCACATTGTGCATCCAACGAAATTCGATCCAGGGGACGACTACGACTCACGACGGAAACTGACATACGACCTGCTGATAGAACTGAAAGGCGACGGTTCTCCGCAGGCCCTCGTCAGTCTTGACCCGGAAAGGAGGCTTGCCGCCTTTGCTCCAACACCCACAATCCTTCCCGTCACGGACATCTTGTTCGATGCCTGGGCACTCACGACCATTAAGGGCAAACTCCCCGGTCGCCCGCCGGTCGAGCCGTATCTGCATGGCTTGCCGACAGCTTGGCAACCCCCAGAAACGCGTCTTGCGTGGCGGAAGGAAGTTTGGGAACTGCGGCTGCAATTCAAAAATGAATCGGAGCGAGCGCAACGGGAATCTCTGGAACGAAAGCGATTGGCGACGTTGGCCGAAGGACTGCTCGAAGACTACCCGCTCAAACCGCACGAGCTACTCCGAGACAATTCGGCCCGAGTATTTGACCGACTGAAGAAGCTCAAGGCACCCGCTGACACGCCTGTCTGGATTCAATCCGAGGACGAATCAATCCTGGTGACCACACTCGGCACAATCGTTCAGAGAAACAAGGACGAATTGAACTACACGACGCTGATCTTGCCTGAACAGGCCGGTGGACTAAACCGACAAGGCATGCTGGATAGTGGTTCGGAAACGGCCGAGGACGTGGCTGATGAATGGTTTCTCGGCGAAGAAAAGATTCGACAACGCATTCGCTTCATGGCGGACGACATCGACGAAGAAACGACAAAGAACATGCGGCTCATCCGCCGTATCGAAATTGAATCGTCCGATATTGACGACGCTGAGAGTAGATCCTGGCACTGGTTTGAACTTGCCAGCGAAGGCGGGAAGTCGAGCAAGAAACCGGTGCTTTGGGATGTCCATGTCAGCGATGTCGTCGAGAACACGAAACGGATCATCGGCCGCATAAGTCTGTCGCCCGAGATCAAGACCGCTCTCGCCATCGCGGCCCAATTTCACGACCACGGCAAACAACGAAAACAGTTCCAGACCGTCCTCGGCAATATGGCGTATCCAACAACACCGCCACTCGCCAAATCAGGCAAGCAAGGCGGACGAATCGCCGAGACGTACCGTCATGAGTTCGGTTCACTCATGGACATTCAGGGAGAACCGGATTTCACGCGGCTCTCCGACGACATGAAAGACCTCGTGCTGCACCTGATCGCCGTCCACCACGGACGGGCGCGGCCGCATTTTCCTTCCGAAGAAGTGTTCGATCCGGGGCGGTCACAGCAACTCGCCGATGACATGGCAATGTCAGTCCCCCGGCGATTCGCCCGGCTGCAACGCAAGTATGGGCGCTGGGGACTGGCGTATCTGGAGTCACTACTCCGTGCCGCCGACTGGGCCGCCAGCGCGGCTCCGTCGAGATTTGTGGAGGACAGCACATGAATAGGCGATCCACGGCCTCACAACAGAATCGTACATCGAACCCCTTTATGGTGTGCGAAGCCTTGATCGAATGTGATCAATTCGAAATCCACGGTTTGGGCAAAGGCCGCCAAGTAGGCGTCGTTCCAGACTTTCGGCGAAAACGATTGGTGTTGCGTGAGCGACCGCCAGACCGGGTCGATGCCCGCAGGTTCTTCGACGTAGCCAACACGGGGATCGGCGAAGAGTGCGTCATAGGCTTGCCAGGCTTGCTGAAGCGTCACTGCGGAACTTCCCATCGCCTGGGGATTCGAAGCCAACCGCAGAAATCCCATTTGGGTCAGTCGGCAAAAACAACACGGTGCCTGCCCGATCGAATTGAACCACGCGATTGCCGAGAGATGATGCTTGTGCCGCTTGAAGGCCAAGCCCAGCCAAACATTGATGTCAAGAAGATGCATCTTCCTGATCCAGAATCTCGGCGATGCGGTCGTTGGTCAGATCGATGGTGCCCGGTTCGTCGGAATCGAAAATCGGCAGAACAACGGGAATCGGATTTAGGGAAACTCGAATCACCGGAGTCGCTCGATACGTCACGACTACGGCAGCCCCCTCTGGCAGCGACATTGAGCCGTCAAGCACCACGACACCGTTTTGAACAACACCTTGAATTTCCATCCTCGAATTGTCGTGCGGTGGCGGACGCTAGTCAAGGTTCAAGCGATCGAAAAGGGTAAGCAGCATGAACGATCTGGAACCCCACATCAAAATCGCCGTCGACCCGACGAACCCCGGCCAGTTCTTCGCCTGCTGTGGGTTGCTGGAATTGGCTGATCGGTTGTGCGGCAACGCGAAAGGGTACTTTGACGGACACAAATTCTGTATAGCAGGCGGTGGCACGCTCAATGACCTACTGACTGCGGCAAAGTCCGTGAGGTTTCGCGAGACTGAAGACGCCGATCAGGAAGAGAAGGACGAAGATGCTGACAACGATAATGATGATACGGTTCAGCCGCTTGAAATCATCTCGCCAATCCAATTTCGCCTTGATTGGTGGCAAGACAAATCAATCAAGACGTGGGCAGGCTCCATGAAGGTTCATCTGATTGCTGCCGCAATGTGTCACGCCATTGATCCAGAGAATTCGGACCCTTTTAACCAAGGCCAAGTCGTATACGACCCACCAAAACTGGCAGCCGCGGCAGTTGCACGAAAGAGAAAGCCAAAGACAAAAAAACGGGAGCCATTTTGTTTCGACTCCAGACGAGGGATGAACTCCCATTCCATCGATGTGGGTTTCTCTTCAAACGATTTGAAACTGACAACAACGGCATTTCCTGTCGTTGAGTTTCTGTCGTTGGTTGGCTTACAGCGTTGCAGGCCAACCCCAACCAATCAGCCACGGGTATTCACGTACTGTACTTGGTCTTGTCCCTGCTGTCCTACTTTGTTACCGCCGACAATCAACGGCTTCATCGGGGATCCACTTGCCAAATGTTACCGCTTTGAAAACGGTTTTCGTTCCGGACAGAAGAAACACAAGGCTTACCGTTCCGCTATACCAATTCCAAAGGAGGCTGACTGATGAATGACCTTTCTAAGTTCGACCATTATTTGAATGACGATGGGCCAGCCGCCTTGGTTGTTCGCGAATACCTGATGCCGGTCGAGGGAGCAGACGGCGTGCTGTTTCCGGCGACTTTCGCTGCCGGAGACAAATTTCCTGGCGGCTACAACATCGACGGTGATCCGAATGGAACAAACGTCTGTCTGGTCGATAGTGTTGGCTCACAGGCCAACAGGATTGAGCCAATTTTCGCCACTGACAAATACGCAGGGTTGATTCCCCAGATCGTCGTGAACGCAGGTGAGAAGCAAATCAACATTTTGGAGGCTGGTCATCGGGCGGGCGACGCTATCGTCCGTTGCTCGGAGCTGCAAAAAGAGCTGCAAGATGCCTTCAACGCGGTGCTGAAGGGTGACGCGGAACCGATGGGAAAGATCGCCCCGACGTCGCTTGTCTTCGGTGTCTGGGACTCACGTGATACCCAAGCGAAGTTGCCACGTGTCGTTGCGTCAACCATCCGCGCGTTCAATGTGCGAAAAATGACTCGATCGGCTGTGTATGCGCCGCCCGTGGACTACTCGACGTTAGATGTGTTCAGCGAGGAAGACAAAGCAAAAGCCGAGGGTGACACAAAGAGCCCGTTGGCGAAGCGAGGGTTCGTACACGTACCGGCATCGGCATCGCACGGCGGCGTCATAGCAGATGCCGGCATCCGGCGGGACGCGACGCTTGGGCTCGCCGCCTTGCGGCTGCTCAGTGCCGGTTCGCCGGAGAAGACCCTGGCACTTCGCCGGTACATTCTCGGCCTGGCGCTGACGGCGTTCACGCACAGCCCGTCCGGTTACTTGCGTCAGGGTTGCCTCCTTGTGCTGGACCCGGACAAAGCGAAGGACCGCGAGTTCGTTGAGGTCTATCCGACTGGCGAGCGCAAACCAGCAACGATCACGCACGGCCAGGCACTCGCGTTCGCTACCAAAGCGGCCGAAGCGTTTGGTGTTGGAGGGAGTCGAACCGTTGAATTCGATAAGGAGCGTGCGAAGAAAGATGTGAAGGGTGAGGGCGACGATAAAGCCGCGAAGAAGGCGGCCAAGAAAGCCGCAAAGAAAGCCGACGTTGCGACGGTCGCCACGGAGACACTCTAGATGTTAACTTATCTTTGCCTCACGGTTCGATTCCTTCAGCCGTACTACCACGGTCGCGCGGACGGTGGAGAACCGGAATGGCCACCGTCACCGCTTCGGATGTTCCAATCCCTCGTCGCCGCTGCGGCTGCGCGATGGCGGGCTTCGGAGTCTCAGATGGCTGCCACTTCGCTCCGCTGGTTGGAACGCCAACAACCGCCGTTGGTCATTGCGCCGACTGGAGTGCCAGCCGATGCGAAGTATCGGCTCTATGTCCCCGACAACGTCGCCGACAAAGTTGCGAAGTCCTGGAGCGGCGGCCACGAAGCGAGCATCGCTGACTATCGCACCGAGAAGGATGTTCGCCCGATGCGACTCAGTTGCGAAGCGGTTCACTATCTGTTTCCGATCGCCGATGGTGACTTCCCGCACCTCGACATTCTCAAAGTCGCGGCCCGGTCGATCACGCATCTCGGCTGGGGTGTCGATATGGTGGCAGGTGACGCGACAATCTCGTCGGGCAACGACGTGGTGAAGTTGACGGGTGAGCGGTGGCAACCCGTCGACGACCGCACGGCGATAGGCTATCGCGTGGCAATCCAAGGCACGCTGGATGACCTCACCAAGAAGCACGATGCGTTTCTGAGCCGCGTCGGGGCAGACGGATTCAAACCTGTGCCGCCGCTATCGGCGTTTCGTGTCGTTGGTTATCGACGATCAACCGAGTCGTTGTCGCGTCCGTTCGCGGCGTTTAGTCTCCTCAAGCCCGACGCGAGCGGGGTGAGGCCGTTCGAACCGTTGCGACGAACTCGTGACGTGGCAGGGATGATACGTCATGCCGTTGCTTCTGCCGCGCGCGATCAAGGTTGGCCCGAAGAGCGGATCAACGTATTCGTTCATGGCAAAGCCCCGGACGGAACGAAGCCGCCGAATGGTCAGCCCAGTCCCGATCGGTTTCAGTACCTGCCGCTCCCGACGATCAACCCTGCTCTAAATCGTGTCGAATCCATCCGTCGGATTCTGATCGCCGTGCCGCCTCACTGTGGCCAACAAACCGCATGGGCGAGACGCGCGATGGCGGGTGCCGAACTGGTCAATCACAACGACGTTGCGGCACTGTTGACGATCCTGCCAGGTTCCGATTGGGTGCTGAGACAGTACGTTGAGCAATCGAGAACGTGGTCAACCGTCACGCCCGTCATTCTTCCCGGTTACGACGACCCGGACCACCTGCGGCGGAAGCTCAAGAATGGTGTAGATGCCGAAGCTCAGAAGCGATACCTCGCCCGACTGGATGCGAGAATGGATGAATTGCTTCGCAAGGCATTTCGACAAGCAGGCTACTCCAGTGAACTCGTCGAACAAGCCGAACTCGATTGGCGCGAAGTTGGCTTTCGTCCCGGAGTGGAGTTGGCATCGCGATACTTGCCGCCAGAGAATCTCAATAATGCTCCCCGCATTCACGTTCGCGTACGGTTCCCGGTTGCAGTTCGCGGCCCGATTGCTGTTGGCAGTGGCCGCTTTCGTGGCTTCGGCCTGTTCGCCAAGAAGAATGATTAGACAGGGATCATTCGATGAAGAAATCACTAGAGCAAACTGTTATGGCAAAATCCTCGAAGTCGAAGAGTGGCGGAAAGTCGTGGACGCAGGGACTCGACGAGCAGCAAGTTCGCGAGGCGTTGCAGGAAGCGACCGTCGATGCCTATGGCGAAGATGAGCAGCACACCGCATTGCTGACCGCTATTGGGGACGAACTGGCGTTCCCCTTTCCCGCCCAGGTCTTGGGCGAAGTTGTCAGTGTCGTCGGCATGGAGTGGCCGGAAGATGACGGATGTGGGTTGGATTTGGTCTGCGAACGCAGCGGCGAGCGGCATCGGATTGAGGCGCGGTCGGTGGAGTTGTTGGAGACCTTGCCGGACGGGCACTTGTTTCTAGCGGCGTATCTGAATTGGAAGCAACGAATGTAAGTCATCGTACTGTCGACCCGGCACTCCGTGACGGGAACTAGCGTATCCCCGTTGCCAATCTCGCCAGAGATTGGGTGTCTTTGTCGACCCGGCACTCCGTGCCGGGAGTTCAGCCAGCAACGAAGATAAGTCACTCCCGTGTCGACCCAAACTTTGAACTCCGAACTCTGAACTTTGAACTCTGAACTCCGACCTAACGGATCGGTGCCTTTTGGAAACGCCTCACCGCGAACGATCTTTGACAATTCAGTTCTAATATTCGGCCAGCCCAGCAACCATGCAGCGTCGCCAGTAGTGTGGCTCGCCGGGCCTCCGGCGAGAACTCGGTGGGAGTGTGAGCCGAGCAACGATGCACCGTCACCAACGGCTGCTGGCAATCCAGGCGAGCAATCGCAGGCCTCGGTAGTCAGCGGCGAGCTGACGACGCAGCTTGCCAGTCTCGCGCGACTGGGTATATTACAATCCCTGCCCAGTCATTCGGAACTGCGTGAAGGACTCCCGCTGGTAAAAACGGCGACGCGAGCGGTCGGGTGGCGTCAAAAACCCGGCCACCGCTCGCAGACCGTTAACATTGGATTTTCAAAGCGTTTAGGAGTCTGCTGCATGCAAGACTTGAACCCGAGAACCCGCTGGCGAGCGTACCGCTCGCAAACGGACTCCCAACACGCTACAGTACCGAGACTTGTGACACCGACTCTTTCCGCGTTCACACGAACGCGGCCCCATTGAAGCGATTTGAGTCAGTCACACGAGGGAGTTGACCCATGACACTTTCCGCGTTCACACGAACGCGGCCCCATTGAAGCACGTAGTCGCCACGCCCCTCCGGGCTCATCGCGTACCTTTCCGCGTTCACACGAACGCGGCCCCATTGAAGCACGGTTCGCCCGTTAAAGAACGCCGTCAACTCGGGAGCTTTCCGCGTTCACACGAACGCGGCCCCATTGAAGCCGCTGAACGAAACCGAACTGCGAACGGTCGTCGTGCTGCTTTCCGCGTTCACACGAACGCGGCCCCATTGAAGCTCACCAGGTACGCGAGGGAGTACGCACGGCGGCTCGTGGCTTTCCGCGTTCACACGAACGCGGCCCCATTGAAGCCAGCCCTTGACCGTCACCCCATCTTCGATCGTGACCTTTCCGCGTTCACACGAACGCGGCCCCATTGAAGCATAGTTTGGCCCTGCAAGTGCGTTGGCAACAGCCAACTTTCCGCGTTCACACGAACGCGGCCCCATTGAAGCCCACCATGCAAGTGCTGGTGTTGCGGGCCTTGGTTCTTTCCGCGTTCACACGAACGCGGCCCCATTGAAGCGAACAGCAGTGCGGTACAGGGGTTCAAAGAAGTTGGCCTTTCCGCGTTCACACGAACGCGGCCCCATTGAAGCGGCGCAAGCCGTGCGGCCAACGCTGCCCTAGTAGCCCCTTTCCGCGTTCACACGAACGCGGCCCCATTGAAGCGTGCGTCCGGCTCGGCGATGGTTCATGCGTCCGGCTCTTTCCGCGTTCACACGAACGCGGCCCCATTGAAGCGTAGCAAACGCCCCCGCAGTAGTTGCCCCCGCGGCCCTTTCCGCGTTCACACGAACGCGGCCCCATTGAAGCGGTGGTAGCGGTACCCGCAAGCAGCTGGCCAACAAGGGCTTTCCGCGTTCACACGAACGCGGCCCCATTGAAGCTAGTACGCCTTCATGGCACCCCAGAGGAGCCCGCCGGACTTTCCGCGTTCACACGAACGCGGCCCCATTGAAGCCTTCAGTTCCTCAAGCTCCTCGATCGTCACGACCCCCTTTCCGCGTTCACACGAACGCGGCCCCATTGAAGCTCGACCCCTTTGGCGTCTTTGACGATCCCCGCAAACTTTCCGCGTTCACACGAACGCGGCCCCATTGAAGCCCGCAGTCGATCGAATCAGTCTCATGCTGCTGCGCGAGCTTTCCGCGTTCACACGAACGCGGCCCCATTGAAGCGTCTCCCCTGGCGAGTCCTCCTCCGTCGCCTCCTTCTTTCCGCGTTCACACGAACGCGGCCCCATTGAAGCCGCACCCGGTTCGTGTGATCGGGCGTCCAGAACAGTTTCTTTCCGCGTTCACACGAACGCGGCCCCATTGAAGCTTGGGATGCGTGTGGGGGTGTCTGTCTCGGATGGTGGAGCTTTCCGCGTTCACACGAACGCGGCCCCATTGAAGCCGCAGAACTACACGCCTGCCAAGCATCCAGTGACGACCTTTCCGCGTTCACACGAACGCGGCCCCATTGAAGCATCCGACGCAAAAGCCGCTCAAACTTATGGTGTGGCTTTCCGCGTTCACACGAACGCGGCCCCATTGAAGCGGTACATCGCCCAGGGCTAGTTGCGTGGTTACAAAATCCCTACAAGCAAAACGAATGTTATCGTCAACGATCGCGATCTGGCGATCCTCGCTGCTATCAGCGAGACGCCACTCGACGCTCAGCAGTTGCTACGCGTCAGCATTGATTGGAGAGTAGGTCATTGGCAAGAACGCTTGCGGCAACGAATGACCGGCGATGGCGCGGTAAATGCCTCGCGCCACCGGCGATTGATATCGTCACGTTGAATCTGTAACCGTGCCATATCGATTTGTGTCGGGCTCGGCAAGCCGAGGAATTCGCAAGCTCGCCTCACCGTTTGCTCCGGCTCTCGGCACAGGTCCTCGTACCAGACCTGTAACGGTTCGATTTCCATGGACTGAAACCACGCCGGCCAGAGAACATTGTTGCAGTGTTCGTATTCGTTCTTCAAACGCACAACAAGATCCTTGTCCGGTGCTCCCGTGACGGTGCTGACTGTTTCGCCGCGTCCGACCAACCACTGTCCCGTTCTCATCGCGCGGTAGTTGCTAATGGCTTGAGCCAGCGTGTCGCGACGACGGAGCCAGATACATGGACTGTCCTGGAACGCCCTTGGACCCGTGAATTCGATGGCACGCACCAGCCCGTCGTAGGCAGTCTTAATTCCCAACGGATCGTATTTTGACAGTGCCTGATAGTGTTGTGGAAAATTGCTCCATTGTTCCTCCGTTAGCGTAAAGTGCTCAGCAGGGTCGCCGGCCACGCCGGTTGACGCCAGCATCGAACAGAGCCACGTCGAGCCAACTCGATTGGTAACACAGATCAGGTACTTCATTAGGCGGCCGAACTGTTCCGCTCGAGCCACAGCGACTCCAGCAGATCTTCGTACTGGCGGGCCATCTGAACGGCGTGTCCATGTTCTTCGGCGAACGACTTTGCCTCGGCAGCCAGCCCGCGAGCCCAGGCGGGATGCCGCTGTAGCAATTGCGCGGCGTCGGCGATCGAACGTGGATCCTGTGCAACGACCACCCCGTTGACGCGGTCCTCGATGATCTCCGGCACGGCACCGACGGCCGTGGCCACCACCGGCCGGCCACACATCATGGCTTCGAGCAGCGCCAGGGCAAAGCCCTCCTGGTTGGAAACCAAACAGAACGCGTCCATCGCCGAGTAGTAATCTCCCAGGTAGCTGTCAGCGGCGGTGAACGCATAGCGGCCGGGAATCAGCTTCTCGGCCAGATTCACCAGCATCTCCCGATCGAAGCCCCAGCCGACGAACATCGCCTTGAAGTTGGGTGGCAACTGGGCAACTGCCCGGATGATCAGATCGACTTGCTTCTCGCCGGAGAAACGTCCGAGATAACCGAGCACGAAGTCGTCGTCTCGAAAACCATGAGCTTCTCGGATGACCTTCCGAGGACTCGTCCGGCCTAGCCGCGACGAATCGACTCCGTTATGGATGACGCTGGTGGGATAGCCGTTGCAGACTCGTTGCTGAACGCGTTTGCTCACCGCGACGACGTGGTCGATCGACCGGGAACTCCGCGCCAGCAGGTCGCGAGTCCAATCCCCGTCCCCATGCGCGACGTAAACACACAGCTTGGCGCGGCAATCGCCAAGCAACTCGTCAACCGCCAGTCCCCAACATAGCAGCACATCACACTCTTGCGCGGCGCGGCGGATCGCTTCCGCTTGGCCGATCTCAATCGGTATCGGAAGCTCGGCGACAAGTGCCGGGTCAACGTATTCGGGAACCGTGACGACCGCGCGTACGACTTGCAGGCGTCGCGGGTCGAGAAAGCGAGTCAGATAAGCGAGCCACTGCTCGGCACCGCCACGCAGCATACTCGGCCCGACCGAGATGGCACGGAGCGGCTTGTCGAGCTTCGATGGTCGCGGCAGACTCTGCTGTGCCGTTTGCCAGATCGGCCGGCCACCGATTTCCCGCGGTGGTCCGGACGACGCGCCCGATCGCCACGGCTGGCTGGCGCTGCCGTAATAGCCCGGCCCCATCGGATAACAGCCCGAACCGTAGTACTCAGGAATGCTCATCATTTATCCTTTGTGAGATTAGCACTAGTGTTGTCAGTCATTGTCAGCTTCTTTGGTTGGAACGGGTGGGAACGCGCCGACGTAGGCTGGGAACTCGCCACCGGCCCCAGCTGTTGCAAGCGGAGAGTCTGCCGGCAATCGTAGGTAGCGCAGTGTATCGGATGCGTCGCGCGAGAGCGTTTCCACAGCCTCATGAAACTCAGCGATCGAGTTCAGAACGTCCTCGGAGTCCCGTGTTCCTTCCCAGCGGTTACCGTCAAACACCCAGTTGGAAATAAAATCCGCGAGTCTATAAGGAGATCCTTGCTCGACGAGCGCGTTGCTTTGTGTGCCGAGAATCAGGTTGTTCACGATCCGAATGTCGGCGGCAGCTGGCGAAGAGTGGCGGAGATTCAACCAAGGATCGTTGCCAAGGAACGTGTTGTTAGCGATCAAGACGCTGGATGAGTTATCAATCAGCGACATGCCGATTCCGGTGCCTCCCACGAAGCGGTTTCCACGGACGACGGTTGACGGTGTGTGGTGATTCAACTGCAGATGTGTCGCGTCTCCCGAGAAGCTGTTATCGATGACGTGAATGTGTTCGGTTGGTGCGTCGATGCCTTGAACGACCACGGCCATCAGCTTTGCCTTGAACGTCGATTCCCGGATCACAATCGGCCGCTCAGCAGTCCCGGACGCCTCGTTGGAGACCAGGACCAACGCCCATTCGTCGAACTCTGACTCGACGTCAACGTGTTGAACCGTCACGCCAGGACAGAGACCGCGTATGTCGATTGCATGCTGTTCTGGTTTCGTGGGGTGAATCTTCAGCCGGTCGAGCACGACACCCGGCGTGTTAGCAATGAGGACAACCGCCTTGTTCGCCGCGGTAATCGTCGGAGGTTCCGCACCCGTTCCGCGGATGGAGACGTTGTTCCATCTTGCCGCGTCGTCAATCACGATGTTCGCGATGTAAGTGCCTCCGTCCACAATCTGTATCTCCGCGCCCGGACCGGCTGCCGCAAGTGCCTCGGTCAGTGAACGGAATTGAGCCGTATCGGCTTGTCCGACCGTCAGTACTCCTCCCGCCTTGGCCTCCGGCGAACTGAACAGTGATTGGATCAATGGCGAGTTGACACCGTTGTGGCGACGGCCAAGCATCGCGAAGCCGACGACGCCGCAGAGTACCAAGACCGTTGTCACAATCGCCGGCATCACCCAGTTGCGGCGGGGCTTGCGCCTCTTTCTGGCGGTGCCATACAAAACCGCGCTCATCTCGTCGGTGGCTGTTTGGTTCAGTGCGGCGATATGGCTGTTCAGCAACTCGGCAACTTCCATCGCAGACTGGTAACGGCGGTCGGGGTCTTTCGACAACAACTTTTGCACAATCTCCGAGAAGAACCGCGGGGTCCGTTCGTTCACGATGTGCAACGCAATGGGATCGTGTTCGGTGACCTTAATTGCCATCTCCAGCGCGTGCTTGCCCTGGAACGGCGAGTGTCCGGCGAGCATTGCGTACATCACGCAGCCCATCGCGAACAAGTCGGCACGCGAATCGACCGAGTCACCAGCGACTTGTTCGGGCGCCATGTAGGCAGGAGTGCCGACGGCCAACTCGCGCGATGTCAGATCGACATTGTCGATTGCAACGCGAGCCAATCCAAAATCGGTAATCTTCACACGGTCGACGCCGCCGTCGAACATGATGTTGCCGGGCTTCACGTCACGGTGGATGACACCTTGTGCGTGCGCGGCGGCGAGCCCCGTGGCAATCTGTGCGCTGAGTCGCAGCGCATCAATGGGGTCGAGTCGTCGCTCCTTGCGCAGATGATCTCGAAGCGAAGGGCCTTGCAGGAACTCCATCACGATAAACGGCAGATCGTGATATTCCTCGACGGCGTGAATCGTCACCACATTCGGATGATTGATCGCCGCCACGGCCCGAGCTTCGCGAATGAAACGTCGTCGCGCGCGGTCGAGCTGGAAGCCAACGCACGGTTCAACGCTTTGATCGCAACATCGCGGCGGAGCCGTTCGTCGTGCGCGCGAAACACGACACCCATGCCGCCGTGGCCGACAACTTCAAGGATCTCGTGGTTGCCCAGCCGGCCCAACGCGTGCTCGTGTTTGGATGGCTCAAGAAGATGGAGGTCGAACGTGTCTTCACTGATGCCTTCGGCGTCCTCGGGAACCAGAGACCCCGTCAAGGACAAGTCTGGTGTGTCGGTCACCTGGCCGTCTTCGTCGTCTTCATTCCTTGAGCCCAGTAGGTGGGCTTGCACCCACTCCAGGGCTTTCTTGCACCGGTCGCACTTCCCGAGGTGCTCCTCGAATTGCTCTCGTTCGGCCGGACTCGACCGATCCGCCGCGTAGTGCAGCAAAACTTGTTCTTCCGGACATTCGCTCATCACCGCTAACTCCGCAACGTAGGTAGACACCCAACTTACCCCGCGTTCATGGGGATTGTAAGGGGTGGAGGTGTTTCGTCGCTGATCCGACCGACGCAACCACGGACATCGTACGCTTCGGTGGCGAGTAACTCATTCTCTCCGCGTCGCTGTGACGATCAGACGATCCCCGCAGCCCAGCAAACGAACGCTGGCGGAGCCGCCGCAAGAATCGAATCGAGGATGTCGAGAACGCCTCCGAGCCCGGGGAGCCAGCCGCTCGAGTCTTTGCGCTCCAGATCGCGTTTCAACAGCGATTCCGACAAGTCACCGAGCATTCCAGCGACGGCAACGATTGCTCCCTATAACAGAACGCCCCACAGCGGCGACGGTGCCGCGCTTGCTCCAACGATCTTCGGAGCGATAAACTGAAAGAACACCCAGGAAGCCAAACACGCAACTGCGATCCCGCCAATCGCACCTTCAATGGTCTTGCCCAGACTCAATGGGGGCGAAGAGGGGCGAAGAGGAGGGGCGAAGAGGGACACCCACACTTTGATCGTCGAAATCGGAATCGGCACGTCAGAATCCCTTCATTTAGTGTCCTGCTTGCAAATTCTGGGTGTCCTATTCCTCTTCCTATTTCAAATGGGATGTTAGACATAAGCTACTCGATGACGGGACTGGCGGTTGCACGCGGTCCACGGGAGATGCAAATGAGACGAACGAAAACGCAGCGCATACCGGGCATGTCAACCTTTTCTTGTGACCGCATATTCTTGCCGAGTTTGGTCCCCATCAGTCAACGAATCTGTTCATCTTCCACCCAAGAGTACAAAGAATGCGCGAGCTAATCACTGCCGGCGAAGCTGCCCGAGCCGGCGGCGAGGTACTGGCAAAGTACTTTCAAACGGGCGTTATCGCCGAGCATAAGAACGACTCCGAAACCTATAACCTGGTCTCCGTCGCCGATGTCGAAGCGGAACAGGCCATCGTCGAGGTGATCCGTCGCGCGTTTCCCGGCCACGCGGTCCTGGGAGAAGAGTCGCATCATGACGACGTGCGATCGGAGCACCTCTGGGTTGTCGATCCGCTCGACGGCACGAATAACTTTGTGCATGGCATCCCGCACTTCGCCGTCTCGATCGCCTACTACCATCAAGGCCAACCAAGGTGCGGTGTCGTCTTCAATCCGAGTCGCGATGATTGGTACGAAGCGACGGCGGGGGACGGCGCGTTTCATAACGGAAAGCAGGTGCATGTTTGCGAATCGGAGACGCTCGACAAAGTGTTGGTCGGCGTCGGCTTTTACTACGACCGTGGCGAGATGATGGAGGCGACGTTAACAGCCGTGCGTGACCTGTTCTACGCCCAGATTCACGGAATTCGCCGTTTCGGGACCGCGGCGCTGGATTTGGCACAAGTCGGCTGCGGCTTGTTCGGGGCTTTTTTCGAGTATCAATTGTCACCGTGGGATTTCGCCGCCGGAGTCCTGTTCGTCGAAGAAGCCGGCGGCCAAGTCACCACGACGCAAGGCGAGCCGCTGCCACTACGAAAGACCGACCTGCTGGCGTCCAATGGCCGGTTGCACGATCAAGTCCAACGCCTCGTCGGACCACATCTTCCCGAGTCGATGCGAGCGGACACGGGTCGTGACGCGTAGAATCATTACGATCGTTGCAGACGGCGCATGAGGCGAGTGTCGATCCCCAGCCGAGACGGGGGCCTTTCACGAAATTGTGTCTTACACTTGCACAGCGAGAATCCGACGCGGGGCGTTTTACCGCGTGGGGCAGAGGATTCTGTAACAGCTTCGAATGCGCGAAACGGCTCCGGTCATGTTCCTTCGGAACACTTCAATATCGACAAAGATGATGCTGCTGGCCTGTGGGTCAGCGGCACTCGCTCTGCTGCTGGCGTGCGTCGGCTTTGCTTGGCACAGCGTCGATACCTTGTGCGATGCCAAGGGGAAACAGCTGCGCGACCGTGCCCAGATCATTGCATTTCAAGCCGGGCCGGCATTGGCGCTGCGCGATGCCGAGCGCGGTGAACAATTACTGGCCTCGCTCCAAACGGATGCGACGATGGAAGAGGCCCGGCTGTATGGCAACGACCGCAAGATCCTGGCGACATGGGGCGAGCAGCAGTCGTTTACGGCACCGGTCTACACGCCGAATGGCTATCGCTACATCGGTCTCTCCCAAGTTGAAGTCGTGCATAACGTCGTCGTCGGCTCACAGCAATTGGGAACGGTGTACTTGCGTGCCAATACGTCGGACTTGATCGAACGCTTCGTCGAATTCGCGTGGATCGTCGGATATGTTTTTGTGCTGGCGATGCTGGTCGTCTTGGTCCTCGCCATGCGGCTGCAACGCGCTATCTCGCGGCCGATTTTGGAATTGACCAAGGCCGCCGAGCAGATTTCGATCAATGCGGACTACGCGATTCGCGTCGACGGCAATGCACAAGCCGAATTGAAGACGCTGCAAGATGCCTTCAATCACATGTTGGATCGCGTCCAAACTAGCGAAGCGGCGATCCAGACGGCGCAAAACCAACTCGAAGACCGCGTCATTGCGAGGACTCAAGAGCTTTCGAAAGAAGTTCGCAGGCGACAGGAGGCGCAGGTCGCGTTGGAATCCGCCAAGGAAGCCGCGGAGACAGCCAACCAGGCGAAGACTGAATTCCTGGCCAATATGAGCCACGAGATTCGCACACCGCTGAATGGGATCATGGGCTTCACGGAAGTGCTGATGAACGAGTTGTCGGACATCAGCGCCGAGGACCGGCAGGATTACTTGACGACGATTCATCGTAGCGGTTCCCATTTGGTCGAGCTGATCAACGACATCCTCGATGTTTCGAAGATCGAAGCGGGGCGGTTTGAACTGGAGCGAATCACTTGCTCGCCGCATCAAATCATTTCGGACGTCGTCTCGGTCTTGCGTGTGCAGGCGAAAGAGAAGGGGCTGCAACTCGAGTACGAACTTGCAACGGCGCTGCCTCAGATGATCGAGAGCGACCCAAGTCGGCTGCGCCAGCTGCTGATGAATCTGGTAGGAAATGCCATCAAGTTCACCAAGCAGGGCAGTATTCGGATCGTGGCGGGAATGACGAAGCACGCGCCGTATCAATTGCAAATCGAAGTCGCCGATACCGGGATGGGGATTCCGTTTGAGAAGCTGGAAGAGATCTTCAACCCGTTCAGCCAAGCGGACACTTCGGTCACCCGGCGTTTCGGCGGAACGGGACTCGGCCTGGCCATCAGCCGTAAGATCACCGAATCGCTGGGGGGCCGCTTGACGGTGCAAAGCGAAGTCGGCACGGGCAGCTTGTTTCGGGCGACGGTCGACACCGGATCGGTGGCCGGTCAACCACTGATCGAGTGTGCGGATGCCCCGACACCGGCGGACGAAGCCGCACAAAAGTGCGACATTCGCCTTGCCGGCCATCGGATCTTGATCGTCGATGATGGAGATACCAATCGCAAGCTGATTCAACTGGTGCTTCGACGCGCGGGCGCGGATGTTTCGACGGCTAACGACGGCTTGGAAGCCATTCATGCAACCGACCGGAATCAGCCCGAATTGATTCTCATGGATATGCAGATGCCGGTGATGGACGGATACTCGGCGACCCGCGAGTTGCGGGCGAACGGACACACGCTGCCGATCATTGCGTTGACGGCTCACGCCATGAAAGGCGACAAAGAGAAGTGTTTGGAGGCCGGTTGCTCCGGCTACCTCACCAAACCAGTCGACTCCACGCTCCTGCTGACGACGATCTCGCAGGCGCTCGAGGCAACCACCGCACAAGTCATGGCGCTTCCCACGCAACCAGCCGCACTTGCAACCGACGCGATTTGCTCCTCACTCCCGACAGACGACCACGAGTTCCGCGAGATCGTTGTGGAGTTCGTCGATCGCTTGCACGAAAAGCTGGCTGAAATGCGGGCCATCCAAGTGAATCACGCCTTCCAGCGTCTGGCACTGCTGGCGCATTGGCTAAAAGGTGCTGGTGGCACTGCCGGTTTTGGGCAGCTCACCGCGCCGGCCGCGGCGCTCGAAGTCGCAGCGCTCGAAGACGATAGCGCCGGCTGTGGCACGCACCTTTCGACACTCGAGCAGATCGCCTCGAGAATCGTCGTGCCGCTTCCTTCGTCTTGCTAGGGAATTGTCCCGAAATAAAATGGCGAATTTGAATGGTAGCGGCAGGGCGCAAGCCCTCCGGTTTTGAGGCACCGGACGGCTCGCGCCGTACCGCTAAAACTGGAAGCTATTTCGGGACAATTCCTAGGCGAGTGGCAGATGAAAACTTGCCAGCCGAAGCTCCTGGGAGGGCGAAGCTCTTGGGAGGGCGAAGCTCTTGGGAGGGCGAAGCTCCTGCTGAGCCGGTTCGCCGGGAGCCTCACCCTCCCGCTCACTTACCACCAATAATTCGGCGAAACGGAATAACCGTCACAACTCGATAGGTCCGCGCCCGCGTGTTGTTTACAAGCTAAGCTTTGATAGGCGTCATTCGATCTACGGTTTCTTGATCCACGAGCGTTGACGGGCTCCGCTCTCGGGCGAACTTCGACGCCGGATGGTCGGGAAGACTGATACGCCGGGAACATCGCGGGGCAACTGATGAATTCCACTGTCTGGAATAGTACGACGTTGGTGCGAGATCCTTACGTCGACATCGAGGATCGTTGCGATCGTCTCGAAGCGGACCTGGCAAATGAGCTGGCGTTCGACACAAGACTTCCTGTCGCTCATGTCGACATCTCGACCAGCCGGATCATGTTCGTCGATGATGAACCGATCAACTTCAAGGTCGTCCGCAAGTACCTGAAGGATGCGGGGTATCAATGCTTCACCGCGACCAGCGACTCGACGTGTGCGATGGATCTGCTGCGAGCCGAACCGCCCGACGTCCTCCTGCTCGATCTGATGATGCCGCAGGTCAGCGGCCTCGAAATCCTTCGTCAGCTCCGCAGCGAGCCGGCGTCGGCGACTCTGCCGGTGATCATTCTGACCGCGACCTACGATCGCACGCTTAGACAGTCCGCGCTCGAATTGGGCGCGACGGACTTTATTCGAAAGCCGGTTGATCCGACCGACTTGCTGCCGCGCGTCCAGAATGCGCTCGCCATGAAGGCTTATCAGGATCACTTGAAAAACCAGGCCGAGCAACTCGAAGCCGAAGTCCGGCGCCGCACCGCCGAACTTGAAGCCTCGCGACTCGAAGTCATTCACTGCTTGGGCCGAGCCGCCGAGTTTCGTGACAACGATACGGGACATCACATCATACGTGTCGGCCGTTATGTCGGCGTGATTGCCGCCATGCTCGGCCTGGACGAACAAACGGTTGCACTACTCGAACAGGCGGCACCCCTGCACGATATGGGAAAGATCGGAATCCCAGATTCGATCCTGCTCAAACCAGGCCGGCTCGATGAAGAGGAGGTCAATCTGATGCGAAAGCACACGGAGTACGGCCGGAAGATCGTTTCCACGGTCGAGTCCGACGAGTGGGTCACGCTGGCTGAACACGCCGTAGGGAATCCGAGCTTGCTCGGCAAGACGCAATCGCCGCTGCTTCAGCTCGCTGCCTCGATCGCCGCGACACATCATGAGCGCTGGGATGGCACGGGGTATTCGCTCGGTTTGTCGGGCGAAGATATTCCGATCGAGGGACGCATCACCGCGGTCGCCGACGTCTTTGATGCCTTGACCAGCAAACGCCCCTATAAGCCCGCGTTTGACGTCGAGTCCGCTCTGCAAATCATGCGCGATGGACGCGGCACGCACTTCGATCCGCGAGTTCTCGACGCCTTCCTTTCGCGCATCGACGACATCCTCGCCATCAAGCAGGAATTGGCCGACGCGGACTAAGCCGGACTAGCCCGGATTATTCATGAACCGGTCAGCATTGTTCAGAATATACGTTGGTGAAAAGAGTTACGGCTATCTTGCCCAAAACACCACGCAAATCAGCCGCCACGCGCTAGCGTGCGGCTCTCTCGAAGTTCGCGAGAACCGCAGGCTAGCGCCAGGCGGCTGATGATTAATCCGGGCTAGGGAACGTCGACATTCAATCCCACCACCAGCGCCCGTCCGCTTTTGACGGGGCAGCATTCCGCCGATCGCCGTCGAGTTGCCCGTTGGCGTCCTGCTTGATCGGGCGCACTTGAAGCAGGTTTTGGGTATCGACCGAGACTCCGCCACTAACGCCGACGACAATGTGTTTGCGGTCAATGATGCGGTGATTCATCACGGTTTCGACGGTGCGAGGAGCAAGCCCCAGCTTCAGTCGATACCGCGATTCGTCGAGCAGATGCGACATTTCCCAGTCCACTTGGGCGGGCAGATCCTGCGACTTGAGAACCGCGGCGACCAAGGCCAGGTCGAACACGTTGCGAAGGTCTGCATAGATCGGATACTTCGTTGCCAAGTCCACAAAGTGCTTCGTAAAGCTGTGGGCGAACTGGCTGTTCAGTGCATCGGACTCGCCTGTGTGAACCCGCTCGCCGCGTTCGGTCAGCAGCTCGTTCTCGCTCAATACTTTCACGCCGGTACCGTGAATCGAAAACGCGTCGCCGGCCTTCGTCGTACGTACCGCCTCGTAGTTCAACGTGAACCACCATCGCAAGACCGCCGTGGCGGGTGGCGAATCGCCTTCGGGAACCTTGATGCTGTCGAGATAGCTGGTCACACCCAGCGTGCCGGGCTCCAAGCCCATCCCGACGAGCTTCATTCGATAATCCGCCTCGACCAGCACCTGCGCGGTTCGGGTCCGGGCGTCGATCCCGAACACGGAGATGTCTTGCCTGCCGAGCCGCGACCGCAGCCCATTGAGCCAGTCATCGCGCTCCTGCGGCTTCAAGGATCTCTTTGCCGACTCGCTCAAATAGCTTTGCACGGCGGCGAGGTTTTCCTTCGTGGGCGTGATCGCACATCCAAACCTCCCACCACTGTCGTACGTGTTCCGCAAGGCAACGACGAAATCTTCGAGTTGCAGGATCGGGCTGCCGTCGGTCGTGCTGACCGATCGTCCTTCGGTATCGGTCGTCCAATCACAGGCTGGTCCGGCAATCACGACGTCGCGGCTGTCGGGATAGACGAACACGTATTTCACTCGCTGGAGCCCAGCCAGATTTAACATGGCGGCGTCAGGTTTTCGACCGGCCGCCCAAAGGGCCTGCAATTCGCGTTCGAGTTTCGTCAGCGATACCTTGCGAAGCGCCGAGGTCCGGCGAATGTCACGCGGCTCGGAAGCCGCCTTCGCTTTCTCGCGGGCCGCCGTCAAAGAACCCACCGTCGAATCATCAATCGCGACTCGCTTCAACAGCCCGCTGGCATCGACGAACACTCCGGTCGGGAACTCTTCAATCGCGCCGGGACCGCCGACTTCATCCCAACTGTCGGGCTTGATGGTCGATGTAATCAAATCGATGAGCGTGTCAAAATCCGCCAGCGCCGCACCACCTCGCGCCCCCGAACTTCCGATCGGCATTCGCATCAGCTCGCCGAAAGCGCTTGCCCGCTCGCTATCGCTTTGAATGGCAGACGCACTTCCCAGCGATGCCCGGAACATGCCTGCTGCCGCTTGGGCCGCTACAATCGGCCGCGATAGAACGTCGCGTTGCCGCGGAGAATTTGCCGTCCCGGCAAGATCCTGAGCAAGTCCGAACTCACCGGCGGCCAGGTGGGCACGAATTGCCTCGGCGAGATCAGTGCCTTGTGCGACAGACGGCACCGGCTGGAAGGCCGTGCAGAGAACCAGCGTCAGGATTGCTCCCGCGCAGACCGGACGAACCGACGAAAAAAACAACATCGAAAGCCTCCTTGACCGACGAACGGCCATCGAGACCAAATCCCCTGAACTCAAGATAGACTCGCACATTCGCGGCGGTTTGGCAAGTGTTTCTAGGAACCATCCAGGGCGGTTCACTCTTTCAATCTGTGCGATATTGGCGGCGAAGTTGGGAGGGCGAGGCTCCTGCCG
>JAQBZB010000445.1 GCA_027622275.1 Planctomycetota bacterium
CTTGCGAAGCAGTCTTCAAGAGTTCGCTTGTTCTGGGGCTAGCACTCAAACCGCTAAACGACCGCTTTTTCTTGGGACTGGCCAGATCGCACCCGTTAGGATCGATGGTGGGAGCCGTGTTAGGTTTGCTCGCGTTCATACTGGCGTTCACGTTCGGAATGACGGCAGCGCGTTTTGACTCGCGCAAGGGTGATAGCGTGTCTGCTCAGGATAGCCAGCCGATGCCCGCGTCCAAAGAACGTGATGCCTCTCCACCGATTGCCATTTCCTTAATGGACAGGAGTTTCTCCTTAACTCCCTCTACTTTCCAAGTTCGAAACTTTGAACTTAACTAGATCAATGCTTCCGTCGGACAACACCATCCGCGCCGGGCTGCGATCGCAGTAAGAAATGAAACACAACTACTTCCACAGAATCCACGGCGGTTGATGCGAAGTCGTTCCGTCAGCAGCGGTGCCATTTCGGTGGACGATGCCAACTCTAAAACTGGGTACTATTCATGCGCATACGTAATAGAATCTCAATCCTTGTCGCTTCGGCTATGCTGCTGGGATACGCGGCACCGTCAGGCCGATTGGTGAAAGCACAGACGGACGCCGACCAAGCAGCAGAAACGCCAACAAAGAACTCCGATCGCGACGCCTTCTTCGGCGATCTGCACATGCATACCAGTTGGTCCATCGACGCCTACGTCTTTGGCACTCACGACGCCGGGCCTTATGAAGCGATCATGTTCGCGCAGGGCGAACCGGTGCGGCATCCGGGTGGATTTATGGTGCAGCTCAAACGGCCACTGGACTTCATGATCCTCATGGATCACTCGGAGTACACCGGCGCACTGAGCTTGGCGAACGATCCCAAGTCGGCTTTCAGCAAGACGCCACGGGGCAAGGAATTGAAGGCCGGGACCGAGGCCAACGCCATGAAACTTTATGGCCAACTGTCGGCCAGTATGGTGCGGGGCGAACGCGACAACGAGTTGCAAGGGTCGGATGTGGCGGGATACTCGTGGAGGAAGATCTGCGATTTTGCCGACGCTGCGACCACGCCAGGCAAGTTCACCGCGTTCCCAGGTTGGGAGTGGACATCAACGCCGAACAACAGGAACCTGCACCGCAACGTGCTGTTCAAAGACGCGAAGCGAGTTTCGCAGGAAGAGTTCAGCTCGCTGGAATCGATGAGTCCCGAGGATCTTTGGAAGTGGATGGACGGGCAGCGCGCCGCGGGCAACGACGTGATGGCGATCACACACAACGGAAACCTGAGCGACGGCGCGCTCTACCCGCGCGAACGCACGAACGCCGGGCAGCCGATCGACAGAGCATACGCCGAGACGCGGATGCGGCATGAACCGCTGGCGGAAATCTCGCAGGTCAAGGGTCAGTCGGAAACGACGCCCCTGCTGTCGCCGGACGATGAGTTCGCCGACTTCAACGTGTTTGTTTGGCTGCTGCTGGGAGCACAAGGCACGACGACCGACTACGGCAGCTACATGCGGTTGGCGTTGCGCGACGGGATCGCCATGCAAGGAGCGTACGGCTTCAATCCGTACAAGTTCGGCTTCAACGGTGCGTCCGACGCCCACAGCGCCATGTCGTCCTACCGTGCGGACGATTACTTTGGCCAGCACTCGCGGTTCGACGACACGCCCGAGAAGCGACTGAGCCCCATCAAGACACTGAACATGGACAACCGCACAGTCTGCACGGCCGGCCTGACCGGCGTGTGGGCCGACGAAAATTCGCGCGATGCGATCTGGTCCGCCTTCCAGCGCAAGGAGACTTATGCCACCAGCGGCCCGCGCCTGAAAGTGCGACTGTTCGCAGGCTGGGATTTTAACAGCGACGTGTTGCAGAACGACGATTGGGTGAAGACCGCCTACGCGCAGGGAGTGCCGATGGGTGGCGATCTCGTAGCGTACGCTTCGAGCGTGCCAGCTAAGAAACCCAGGCCGGCTGGCAATTCAACCAACGAGGCAAGGTCGCCGTCGTTCATCGTCTCGGCGTCAAAAGATCCAGACGGTGCCAACTTGGACCGCATCCAAATCGTGAAAGGCTGGGCCAAGTACGGACAGAGCTTTGAGCGAGTCTACGACGTTGCGTGGTCCGGCGACCGCCAGCCAGATGCAAAGACCGGCAAGGTGCCGGCGGTTGGCAACACGGTCGATATTTCCAAGGGGACGTACACCGACACCATCGGCGCGACGGAATTGGAAGCTGTCTGGACCGATCCTGACTTCGATCCAAGCCTCGACGCCTTCTACTACGCCCGCGTGTTGCAAATCCCGACGCCGCGTTGGACCACTGTCGAAGCCGCGAAGCAGGGAGTGATTCCGCCGGACGTCGTACCACTGACACTTCAAGACCGCGCCTGGTCGTCACCCATCTGGTACACGCCGAACGCCGAGGCGCGTAAGTCCGGCAAACCGGGAGTCACGGTCGCCGAACTACAAAACAATGGCGCGGTGGCGCTAGACGATTCGCAACTGAAATCCCTTGTCGTGGGAAAGACGCTCAACATCCACAATACAGTTACCGGCCAACGTGTCCAACTTCTTTTCGGCGACGATGGCCACCCGCTGATTCTGGCAGTGGACGGAAAGACGCCCGATCAGAGTCTCCTGGACAACCCGCTGCACAGCGCCGCGCAGTACGAGATTCGTGACGGAGTGCTCATTACCGTGCTCAACGGCACGCCGTTCCGAGTGACCGTCTACAAACTGGGCGACAAGCACGTCGCAGCACGCAGTTACGAGTTCGGCCACGCCAATTATGAATTGGAGTGATTTCCAAACGATCTTGGGGCGTCGATTCTACGGCAAGGTCGGGCACAGTTCAAAACCGCCAGCCAACGCCGGCGTTTGTGAAGAAATCAGAGGTCTTCTCGTTCAGCCCCCACCCCACTCGCACGCCGAGTTCCAGGTTAGAGGTCACGAGATAATGCACGCCCGGACTGAAGAAATGCCGCGAGGCATTGTCGGCGCGATTCTGCGAAAAGCTCCCGAAGTATTCCGCGTGAACATTCCAACGCTCGCCAATCGACTTGCGCAGCACGATCGACGGCGCCCAGGCTTCGAAACGATCGTCCCCTTCCTTGTCGGCACCAAAGCGGATCGCGGAGTCCAGCTTCCATTCGTTCGGCAATTCCCAACCGAAGACGTACGCCAAGGTGAGCGCGGTTGCGGGGTCAGGACCCGAAGTGGGCGTGTGCCCCTGCACGATCAGGCTGCTTTCGGGCATCCAGTCAGCCTGCTCCGACAGCCGCAACTTCGCGCCGTAAAGCAACTGGCTCTCTCGCTCGAGTTCGGCGGATTCGAGATGCTCCGCGCCCGAATTTCCCGACACGCTGGCTCCTTCTCCGCCCACTTCGTAGTTCGCTCCGAGCCGAATCTCAAGCCGCTCGGTTGCGCCGAAACGCAGCAGCACCTCGGGAAAGCTGTGCGTCTCCTTGACACTCCGGTTATCGATGAACGAATAAGCCGACTCGACGATCCAGCGTCCCTGGTCCACTGTTCGCGTGGATGGCGTAAACGAATCGCGATCCGTTTCGAGATGGTATTCGAATCGGTTGCCTTCACCGAATTCTGATTCCTGTCCGCGGAGAAGGAAATCTCGCGATGGCCGATGCTCGCTCGGGCTGAGCCACTCCTGGGCGACCGTATCCGAAACCGCCGCCAGAGTGCCGAATAACACCCAGATGCCAGGCAACGCAAGAGTCCAGAACTGATTTCGTTGGGATTTCAACTCAAGACCTCGCGAATTACCCGCCGCCTTACCAGCTGTCCGGTGCTGACGTGCCGTGGCACGAGCCGCGTCCGAACCGCCAGGTGAGACCCGCACCGATCCAATAGCTTTCCAGCGATGCGGCCGAAGCGCCAAAGCGCTGCGAGTCGTAGAACATGCCGCCCGCGAAGAGATCAAAGTCGACGCCGGGCAGCGCGTCCACAATGCCGATCCCCGCGGTGATGCGGTGTTCGTTGACCACGGCCATCTGGGCCTGGATGTACTGTAGCGCGTCGACGCCCGCGGTTATGCCGCCTGCAGAGAGGCCAACGTTGGACTGCAACGGGTTCTCGGCGAACACGTAGCCGAGCCTTAGCCGTTTGCGGCCGGAGCTGTATTGCACCCCGGCCTGGAATACCCACTGGTTGTCGTAAATCGCCTCGAACAGATCCGCGTTGTCCCATTGCTTGTAAATGACATCGAACGCCAACAGCAGGTTGCCATCCATCAAGCTGTTGTTGGCAACGCCCAGTACCAAGTTATCGGGCAGACTCATTTTGATATCGCGGACGATCGGATCGAAGCCGCCGAGCGGCAATTCCAGACGGATCGCGTCGTCAAACGTGAAGTTCTGCTTGGTTTGGTAGTAGAATCCTAACGTCGTATTCGGTGCCAGATCGTACGCGAATCCCACGCTGCCGCGCAGTGCGTAATCCGGCACCATCGCGCTTTGCCCGACGAACAACCCGTCGTAGAACGCCGTTCCCAGCGAGATCGACGCGCCGGCGGAAAGCCGGTCGTTCACTTGCACGCCCAAGCCGTTGGTGATTTCCAAGACAACCAGTTGCGACGATGTGCCATTGCTCGCCGTTACGTCGCGGAAGTCGACGCCGCCACCCGCGCTGGAAATGAACCCGATCCCAAGCGTGGCCGGCAGTCCCAACGCTGTGAAGTCCTGAGTGACACCGATGTTGCCACCTGCTGCGCCGGGTGTGCCTGACTTCGCCGAGTAGGCGCCGATTCCCGGCAGCACGCCGCCATCGTGAGTCACGTTGTAGGTCGGTTCGGCCCAGCCTCCGCCGAACAGGAACTGCGTGCCCTGGAATTGCGTCAACGTCGCGGGATTAGCGTTGATCGCGGATGTCAAATCCTGTGGCCTCGCCCCGCTCGCGCCCCCCATGCCGCCCGAGGCCGGCATGAGCGTGTTATGCAGTTCCACACCGAACGATTGACCATTCGCCGTATTGCCAAAGACGGTGCAGGCGCAGATCGCGACTCCGTACAAACACAACTTGACGAGCCGCATGACAAGAACCTCCATTTCGCCTCTGACCGCCGCAAAACTCCGGCGTTTGCAGGCTATTCACACCGTATGCATTCATCGGCATGCAGGACTTATGACTTTCGACGATGGCTTACAGCCGGAGAATTCCGCAAAACCGTAATGTCCAATCCTGATGGGACTCAGCATTATTACGGCTCGGTTGCTGAATCAATCCCATCGTTAGACTCAGAACTCCTGACTTGGGCTCCACGACTTTGTCTTTTGAGATTCGTGTTTCTTGGAGTGGTGCA
>JAQBZB010000446.1 GCA_027622275.1 Planctomycetota bacterium
GCTCAGTTAAAATGACCCACTACTTGGAAAGAAGAATGGGCAGTCGTTCTCTTCCCTCCTTTTTCCAAGTAGTTGTTTTCAAGCAGTGGGATCCCGTAGTGTGGGATAGCGGGGAGAGAGATAGTGATTTGATAAGGGATGTGGGAAGAGTCGTGTGGAGCGATTTCTGTTCGCGGTTTTGCTACTGGCGCATTAAAAAACCTCGTCCTTCTACTCGGCGCGTGAACGTCGAAGAAGTAGGACGAGGGTGTGAAAAACAGTATCAAAAGTGTAACCGAAAACCTGTCTTTTTTTGATCGCGATCGGGGAGTTTTTCTCGGATCAGGTCGATTGGCATCAGGACAGCCGCGTCAGTCCGGTTGTTCAGCAATATCAGACGACGCTGGACTCCCTCTTGGAGTCCCATGGCAAGCTGAAGCAGTGCGTCAAAAACTGCCTTGACTGTGGGATTCGATTCCTGGCGGCTCCTCAAAATGCTGGCCGGGAAGATCTGCGGTGTCCCTTTGGCTGTGCAACACGTCATCGCGCGCAACAATCTAACGAACGAGTCAATGCGTACCGCCGGACGAAAGGCGGGAAAAAGAAAAAGGACGCCTTGAATGCCAGGCGTTACCGCACTTCGCCTTCGACGGCTTGCGAATCGCCATGCGAAGCATCGGCCAACACGAAGCTACCTCCGCGCGAGCCTGAAGACTCAGCCGACTCGCCGCTTGCGGAAAACGCAGCGCAACCACTTCCAGCGAAATTGTCGGAGGCCATCGAGCTGGATCTCGATGGAATCATCCTCGACGAATCGTCGGTCGTCAACTCTCCCATGCTGCCCTTCATCCGCATGTGGATATGGATCTTTGACCGTATCAGGTTGAGCCACGTTGAAGTCGTCCAGTGGCTGCGGCAAGTACTGAGACAACGCAGCATGGCATATCGCCCGAGGAGGGAATACGTTTTGCGTTTTCTTCATCAACACCCACCTTAGGAGGCGTTGCGTTGAGCGAAAACGTTGAATTATCCACCCTGAACTTGCGGTACGAGGGCTATCGACTGCGTGACGACGTCGGCGAAGCGCGCGTGCTGGCGTCGATTGCCGAGCGAGGCATCGAAGAACCGCTGGAAGGTGTCGACACGCCGGATGACCGGTTCCTTCTCAATGGTTTCAAGCGACGCCGTAGCGCGGAGAAACTGGGCCTTCATTACGTTCCCTATGTATCGCTGGGAGAGGAAGAAGCATCAGGCATCGTCGCTCTGATGCGTGCCGCCCCCAATAAGAGCCTGCAAATCCTCGAACAAGCGAAATTTGTGGTCGAACTCTTGACCATTCACGGCCTGAGCGTCGCCGACGTCGCCGAATCGCTATCACGGAGTAAAAGCTGGGTCTGTATGCGGCGCAACCTGATCGATGAAATGAGCGAAGTGATTCAGCGGATTCTCTTCCGTGGAACCTTTCCCGTTTACAGTTACATGTACACACTTCGCCCGTTCATGCGCATGAACCGGGTGACGACGAACGCGTTGGAGCAGTTCATCCAGTTGGTCGCCGACAAGCGGCTAAGTGTACGCGACATCGAGTTGTTAGCGGATGGGTACTTCCGTGGCCCCGATTCCTTACGGGCCGCCATCGCCGAGGGCAAGCTGAATTGGTCGCTCGACCAAATGAAGAACGTGCCCGACGATCTCGAAGGTTGCAGTGACTTCGAACGTGTGCTGTTGAAGGAATTGCAGTCCCTACGGAAGTCGATGCAGCGCGTGGTGTTGAAGTGCCATGACCGTCGTCTGGCAAGCCGACCTTTTTACGCTCAGGCGAACTTGCTGACGGCAGGTCTCTTGAGCAATCTCGACACGTTCAAAGAGAGGATCAAGGAATTCCATGATCGATCCGGACAAATGTAATGCCGTTTATCTGCTGCACCAGGAAGGGATGCCCGTGCGGGAAATCAGCCGGCGATTGAACATCAGTCGCAATACGGTTCGGCGGATTGTCAAGCAGAAGGGAGTCGGGTCTCCGTCACAACGGGAAGACAAGATCCAAATCGACCGAGAGCTTTTGGAGCGTCTTTATCGGGACTGTGAGCACTGGATCCAGCGCGTCCATGAGAAGCTCCTCGAGGAGGAGGGCATCCAGATCGGCTACTCGACGTTGACTCGCCTGCTGGGCGAGTTGGACATCAGCAAACCGCCGAAGACCCGTTGTGATCGTGTGCCGGACGTTCCGGGCGCGGAGATGCAGCACGATACGACCGTGTATTGCGTGAAGCTGTCGGGCCTGAAGACCAAAGTGATTGCCAGTCTGCTGTACTTGCGTTATTCGAAGCGGAAGTACCTGAAATTCTATCGCGTGTTTAACCGCTTCGCGATGAAGTGTTTTCTGCACGAAGCGCTGATGCACTGGGGCCATGCGGCCAAGAAAGGCATTATCGACAATACGAACTTGGCCCGCCTGCGAGGCACTGGCAAAAACGCCGTCATCGTGCCAGAGATGGTCTCGTTCGCCAGGCAGTACGGCTTTGAATTTATCTGCCACGCCATCAATCATCCAAATCGAAAAGCCGGTAATGAAAGAAGTTTCTGGAGCGTCGAGACCAGCTTCCTGCCGGGGCGCACGTTCGAGAGCCTGGAGGATCTGAACCGGCAGGCATTCGAGTGGGCCACGGTGCGGATGGAGCATCGTCCGGTTGCCAAGACGGGACTGATTCCCGCGAAGGCTTTCGAGCACGAACGCCATCATCTGACTCCACTGCCAGCGCACCTTCCCGCTCCCTACCAGGTGCACCAACGAGAAACGGACCAGTATGGCTACGTTGCTCTCAACGCCAACTACTACTGGGTACCTGGCCGCAAGCGAGAACAGGTCAAGGTACTGGAATATGCAGGCTCGATGAAGATCTATCAGCGTCGCCAGTGCCTGGCCGAGTATCCTCTGCCATCGGACGGCGTGAAGAATGCGAGTTTCAGTCCCCAGGGTGAGCCCAAACCTCGGCACCAACCGAAGTCTCGCAAGCGTGGTTCCGAGCAAGAGGAGAAACGGCTTCGTGCCATGGGTTCGGAAGTTTCCGCCTATGTGGACTACGTGATCAAAACACCGGCAGTCCAACGCCATCGCTTCGTTCGCGAGTTGCTTGCCTTGAGGTGGAAGGTAACCGAAGGGGTGTTCGTTGAAACGGTACGGCGTGCCTTGCGTTATCGCATCCTTGAGATGGCAACGGTGCAGCGCATCGCCTGGTTCTGCATCAGCCAAGGAGAGGAGCGACTTTTTGACGTGGACGTGGATGAGGGCTATCACGAGCGACCTGCGTATCAGGAAGGTTGTCTTACGGACGAGCCGGATCTATCGATCTACAACGACATGTTGCTGAGCGATGACGAGCTGGATGAATCCGAGGAAGACCCCGAAAGCGAGGAAGAAGATGAATAAAGACATGGAAACGATTTTGAAACATCTGCGACTGTGGAGACTCTTGGAGCGCTGGGATGAGGTCATCGCTGAAGCTCGCAAGAAGCGATTCTCTCCCGAACGTCTGCTCCAACACGTGTTGGAAAGCGAATATCGCACCAAGGGCGAGAATGCGCGGATCCTTCGTCGCAAGCGGGCCCACATTCCTGAGTCACTGGAGATCGAAACGTATCCCTTCAAACGTCAACCGAAATTAGACCGAAAGAAGATCATGTCCCTTTACGACGGCTTGGACTACATGGAGAAGAATCAGAACATCATCTGGCTGGGCCCCACAGGCTGCGGCAAGACAGGGTTAGCCACAAGCTTCCTGCTGCACGCGATTGACCAGGGGTATCGGGGTTTTTTCACTTCCTTCGCCAACCTGATCGCGGAGCTCTACGCTTCCATGGCTGACCGTTCGGAAGACAAGGTGATCCGGAAGTACGTCGCTTATGACTGTCTGGTGATTGACGAAGTAGGGTATATCGAAGTCGAACCAGCGCAGGTGGGGCTGTTCTTTACGCTGATGCAGAAACGGCACAAGAACAAACCAACGCTGCTCACATCGAATCTGGGGTTCAGCGAGTGGTCTTCGTTCCTCAAAAACAAGCACTTGACGGCGGCCTTGATCGATCGGCTCACAGAAAACAGCCACGTGATCAATATGAAGAACTGCAATACGCTACGCGGGAAACTGGATGACCAGGTCAAACCGGAAGATCCAGAGCCGTCCGACGATGCGGGTTCGGAGCCGTCCGACGATGCGGAATCCGAATGAACTTCGACGCCTTCCGTCGCCGAGCCGATCGAGTTCGGGAGGTGCCGCTGGAGACCGTGTTGGCATTGCGCAACGCGGTCCGAGATCCACGTGATCGACAGAAATGGCACACGGAACAAGGTCCCGTTTCGATTACGGGTCACAAGTTCACGAACTGGCACCGGCACACCGGCGGAGGAGGTGCCATCGACTTGGTGATGCACCTGGCCGATCTCGATGCTGGTGCTGCGGTGGCATGGCTGGAGCAGCATTCGCCTGCCGGCCATGCCGCCGCTCGCACGGCTGGCCGCCACGCTTCAAGCAATCAGAGCACGGCTATTCCTGTTCCTCCGACGAACCAAGCAGGTAAGCTGCGGTTGCCAGACCGCGACGCTTCGAAACTTCGTCGAGTGCAGAACTATCTTACCCAGCACCGCAACCTCTCATCGGTGGTGCTGGCGCCGCTTATGGAAGCTGGCAAGCTGTATGCGGACAACCGAGGCAATGCCGTCTTTCTGTTGGTCGCTGGAAAGGCAAACCGCCCTGTCGGCGCCGAGTTGCGTGGAACCGGTACGCGGGTGTGGCGCGGCATGGCGCCGGGCACTCGAAAGGACTCGGGCTACTTCTGGGTCGGTGCGAAAAAACCAAAGCGGGTTGTACTCTGTGAATCCGCCATCGATGCCATCAGCTGTTACATGCTCTATCCTGACCGTGTCTGCATCTCTACCGCGGGAGCACGCGCCAACCCGCCCTGGCTCCGTGTCATTCTCGACCGCGGTTATGAAGTCGACTGCGGTTTCGACGCTGACCTTCCTGGCGATGCTGCATCCCGAGAGATGATTCGTCTCCACCCAGACATCCAACGGCTGCGCCCTGCAGCCAAGGACTGGAACGCAGTGCTCACGCCACTCTCTTAACCAGCCGTCTGCTCCACCAGCCCTACTTGGCTACTCCTCTTCAACGCTCCGCCACGACTATCCGGCGTGAACCAAAGGGTCAACTGATCGGAGGACCGAGGGGTGAAGAATGGTGAGTGCCATAGCAATCGCACCGGACACATCAAGGTGATCAATTAACTCCGGAATCGCGGTGATTTCGTTCGACT
>JAQBZB010000083.1 GCA_027622275.1 Planctomycetota bacterium
ACAAAACACGGAAGGTGCTGATACCCTGTAACTTAAATCGAGTCAAGGCAACTCAAACAGCCGAACTAAACACTAGAGAAGAATCGCCAATCGCACGACCCGTGCAAGTAGAGGGGCATCGAGTCAATCGGCAGTTGGCGCGAAAGATCTTTAGCTTTGGACTTTGCTAGCAAGAGCACGGTTACCACGCCGACATGGCAACCACCGCGTCCACGGCAAGAATGAGGTAGTGTGAATGTCCCACGAGACCGCCGTCGCGGGCGGTCTCGTGGTCTTTGTGCTACTTGCTTTCGCTGGACGGGGATTCGTCGGGCGTGAACAGACTGTCGAGAATGCTGCTGCTCGTCTCGGCAACGGGCTCACTCGGCGCTGACTCCGCGGCAGCGGCCTCGCCCGATGCTCCGTTGCCATCGTCGCCACCTTGCAGCAGTGGGAAGCTGGTCACCAGCGCACGTTCCTTCTCGGCCGCCATGGCTTGAAGCGCTTCGGGGCGATAACGAACTTCGGACTCTTGGAACGTTCGGAAGCCCGTTCCTGCTGGAATCAAGTGACCGAGGATGACGTTCTCTTTCAAACCAACGAGTTCGTCGCTCTTGCCGGCCAACGCCGCTTCGGTGAGAACCTTCGTCGTTTCTTGGAAACTAGCAGCGGATATGAAGCTGGCACTTTGGACCGACGCCTTCGTAATACCAAGCAACTGCGTACTTGCCGTCGCGGGCTTTGGCCGGCTTCCCTTGGCGGGCTTGCCTCCCATCGTCTCGATGCGGGCATTCTCTTGTTCGAACGCTTCACGCGGCACGTTCGCGCCTTGCTCGAACATCGTTTCACCCTTATCGGTAATCTTGACGCATCCCGAGAGTGCTTGATTGGCTTGACGGAACTCGAAGCGATCCATATCCAAGCCTGGGAGCAGGGTCGTGTCGCCAGGATTCTCGATCTTCACCTTACGCAACATGCGAGCGATGATGATCTCGATATGCTTGTCGTTGATCTCCACCCGCTGGCTTCGATAAACGCTTTGGATTTCGTGGACCAGGTACTGCTGAACGGCTTCCTCACCGGAAACCCGCAGAATGTCATGGGGGACAAGCGGCCCGTCGACCAACGCTTGTCCGGCCTTCACGATGTCGCCCGAGTGCACGAGGAACCGCTTGCCGTGCGGCACGAGGTGCTCGCGTTCGATACCGCTTTCGCTGCGGATCACGATTGTCCGCTTGCCACGCCGCTTCTCGCCTAAGATTTCAACAACTCCATCGATCTCCGCAATGACCGCCGGATCCTTGGGCTTGCGAGCCTCGAAGATCTCGGTCACGCGCGGCAGACCACCCGTGATGTCCGTAACACCAGAGGCTTCACGCGGCATCTCGGCGATTGCCGTTCCGGCGGAAACCATCTTTCCCTCTTCGACAAGGATATAAGCACGTTCCGGCAGGTAATAAACGTCCAGCGGCTTGCCATCCGTATCCTCTAACACGACTTGCGGATGCAACTCGCCCTTATGTTCCGTAATGACAGTACGTACGTGCCCGCTCGGATCTTTGTCGAGCTTCATGGTCTCGCCTTCGACGACGTCCTCGTAGCGGATCTTACCGGCGACTTCGGCGAGAATCGGAATGGAGTGTGGATTCCACTGGCATAACTTCTGGCCGGCCTTGACCTGCTGGTTCTCTTCGACCAACAAGGTCGCCCCGGTCGGAACTTCATACTTCTCGATTTCACGTCCCTTCACATCGAGAATCGCGATCTCGCCGTTTCGCGTCAGGACGACGTCGATGCCTTCCGAGCTGCGCACAACTTTCATGTGTGTGAAGCGGACGGTTCCTTCACGCTTCGAGAGCGTTTCGCTCTCCTCGACGCTCGTATTGACTGTTCCACCGATATGGAACGTACGCATCGTCAACTGGGTGCCCGGCTCGCCGATACTTTGTGCGCCGATGATGCCGACCGCCATTCCTTCTTCGACCATGTTGCCGGTCGACAGGTCCATGCCGTAGCAGGCTCGGCAGACGCCAAGTGTCGCATCGCAAGTCATCGGGCTACGGACTTGAATACGCTCCAGACCGAGATCCTCGATCCGGCGTGCGATGTCTGGCGTGATCAATTGGCTCTCGCGAACGATCGTCTCGTCGGTGATCGGATTGACGATGTTCTGACGACTGACGCGTCCAATAATCGCATCGGTCAACCGCACTTCGACCTTCTCACCACGGTAGATAACACCCTTGGTGATCCCTTGCGTCGTGCCGCAGTCTTCCATCGTGACCACGACGTTTTGAGCGACGTCGGCCAACTTACGAGTCAGGTACCCGGAGTCCGCAGTCTTCAGAGCCGTGTCGGCAAGACCCTTGCGGGCACCGTGTGTCGAACTGAAGTACTCCAACACCGTCAGACCTTCGCGGAAGTTCGCCTTAATTGGTGTTTCGATAATCTCGCCGGTCGGTTTCGCCATCAGACCACGCATACCGGCCAGCTGACGAATTTGCTCAACACCGCCACGAGCACCCGAGTTCGCCATCAGATACACCGGGTTCACATAGCCGTGACCGCCGCGATCGTCGGACTTCATCGCTTCCATCATCTCGCCGGTGATTGCCTCGCGAGTGTGCGTCCAGGTATCGAGCACCTGGTTGTATCGCTCTTGGTCCGTAATGACGCCGCGCTCGTAAAGCTTCTTGAATTTAAGGACGGTCTTCTCGGCCTCGCCGATGTACTTTTCCTTCGAATCCGGTGTCACCAAATCGTCGGTGGCGAATGACAGACCGCTGCGAGTACTCTCGGTGAATCCGAGATGATTCATATCATCGAGCAGCTTAATCGTGGCACGACGTCCCAATCGCTGATAACAGTCGGAAATCACGGATGCCAGATCGCCGGATTTCAGCGGCGAGTTGTAGAAGTCCATTCCCTCCGGCAGCATTTCGTTGAAGAGGATGCGTCCGTAGGTTGACTCGATCAACACGCCGGGCTTGGCCGTCTCGTCGTCAGTCTTCACCTTTCGGGTTGCTGGGAGCCTGACCTTGATAATGGCATGGATGTCGATCACGCCCTGCGAGTAAGCCAGATCCGCTTCGTCGGGCGAAGAGAAGATCATCCCTTGGCCCTTACGATTGGGCAACGACAGGGTGACGTAGTTACAACCCATCACCGTGTCTTGTGACGGACTCATAATCGGTCGACCGTTGGACGGCGCGAAGATGTTATTCGTCGACAGCAACAGGGTATGCGCTTCAACCTGGGCCTCGATCGACAACGGCAGATGGACAGCCATCTGGTCGCCGTCAAAGTCGGCATTGAAGCCCTTGCAACTCAGCGGATGCAAGTGAATCGCGTTCCCTTCGACGAGAATTGGCTCGAATCCTTGAATGCCCATCCGGTGCAATGTCGGGGCACGGTTGAGAAGAACCGGGTGGTTCTTGATCACCTGCTCAAGAATATCCCACACTTCTTCGTCTTTGCGCTCGAGCATCTTTTTCGCGCTCTTGATCGTGTCAGCATGACCAAGTTCTTTCAGGCGACGAATGATGAACGGCTGGAACAATTCCAAGGCGATCTTCTTCGGCAAGCCGCACTGATGCAGCTTGAGCTTCGGGCCAACGACGATCACGCTGCGAGCCGAATAGTCGACGCGCTTTCCGAGCAGGTTTTCGCGGAATCGTCCTTGCTTGCCCTTGATCATGTCGGTCAAGGACTTGAGCGGGCGATTGCTGCTGCCGAGGACTGGGCGCTTGCAGCGATTGTTGTCGAACAGCGCATCGACCGATTGCTGCAACATCCGTTTCTCGTTGCGGATGATCACTTCGGGAGCATTTAAATCGACGAGCTTCCGCAGACGGTTGTTACGGTTGATGATCCGGCGGTACAAGTCGTTCAAATCGCTGGTGGCGAAGTTGCCGGAATCGAGCAGCACGAGCGGGCGCAGGTCGGGCGGAATGACGGGAATCACGTCCAAGACCATCCACTCCGGGCGGTTGTCACTGTCCCGGATGGCTTCGACGATTTTCAACCGGTTCGTCAGGTCTTTGCGCTTTTGCTTCGAGTTCGTGGTCGCCAGATCCACGCGCAGATCTTGCGACAACTTGACGAGATCGAGCACGCTGAGCAGCTTGCGGATCGCTTCCGCGCCCATCTCGGCGTCGAAGCTGGTTTCGCCCCACTGCTCCTTGGCCGCGCGATACTCTTCTTCCGTGAGCAACTGGCGGGCTTCCAAGCTCGTTTCGCCAGGATCGACGACGACATAGTCTTGGAAATAGATGACCTTTTCCAAACTCGTTGTCTTCATCTCGAGCAAGTTGCCGAGACGGCTGGGCATCGCTTTGAAGAACCAGATATGCACGACGGGCGCGGCGAGTTCGATGTGTCCCATCCGCTTGCGGCGGACGCGCGAGTGGGTGACCTTCACACCGCAGCGGTCGCAAATCATGCCCTTGTACTTCATGCCGCGATATTTTCCGCAGGCGCATTCCCAGTCCTTTTCAGGACCAAAGATCCGCTCGCAGAACAGGCCATCTTTCTCCGGACGATAGGTCCGATAGTTGATGGTTTCGGGCTTCTTTACTTCGCCAAACGACCAACTGCGGATATCGTGGGGCCGAGCCAAGCTGATCTTGACGGCCGAGTAGTCGTTAATCCGATCATAAGAGCCTTCACCGATGGTCATAAGCCCGCGCTCCTGTTTGAGTCACCGTTCTGAGTTACTGGGTCGATCGGAACAAGAGGACTGTTCCGAGTAACCGTGAGGTGCGATTCGTTTATGTAAAAGGCGTGTCGCCGTGGTCTTTCGTTCGATTCCGAATTGCTAGACGCGTCGCTTCTCGAGTTGCATGTTGAGGGCCAAACCGCGGATTTCATTCGTCAAGACGTCAAAGCTGGCGGGTGTTCCCGCTTCGAGCGTGTTTTCTCCCTTGACCATCGATTCGTAGATCTTGGTGCGGCCTTCCACGTCGTCGCTCTTCACCGTGAGCAACTCCTGAAGGATGTAGGCGGCACCGTAAGCTTCCAGCGCCCAGACTTCCATTTCGCCAAAGCGCTGGCCGCCGAAACGGGCTTTGCCGCCGAGTGGTTGTTGCGTGATCAGCGAATAAGGCCCGGTGCTGCGAGCGTGAACCTTATCGTCTACCAAGTGATGCAACTTCAACATGTAGATGTAGCCGACCGTTGTCTCTTGCTCCATCGGGATGCCGGTCCGGCCGTCATACAACTGCACCTTGCCGTGCCGCGGCAGACCGGCTTCTTCGAGACAGTCGTTGATGGTCTCTTCCGAGGCACTGTCGAAAACGGGAGTGATCGCCTGGAAGCCGAGCCTTGCACCCGCCCAGCCAAGATGCGTCTCGAGAATCTGGCCCACGTTCATACGGCTGGGAACGCCGAGCGGGTTGAGCATGATCTGAATCGGAGTTCCATCCGGCAGGAACGGCATGTCTTCCACCGGCAAAATCTTCGAGATCACACCCTTGTTGCCGTGACGTCCCGCCATCTTGTCGCCGACCGAGATCGTTCGCTTGGTGGCGATGTACACTTTGACCATCTGGAGCACACCGCTACGAAGTTCGTCGCCGCGTTTCATGCTGTTCAGCTTGCGGTCACGAGTATCGATGGCGTCTTCGACCGGCGACCAAAGATCCTTGTACAGCTGCTGAACTTGCGCGATCAACTCTTCGCTGCGCATGTTCGCCGTGACCGTCTCCAGGCGGAACTGTTGTGCTCGCTCAGCCACGAACTTGGGGTCTTGATCTCGGACGAGCGGAGTCCCGTCTTCGTCCGTCAAAGTCCGACCAAGAGCTTTCTCCATCTCGCCAACTAACTCGCCGAACACTTCTGAGATCCGGCTATTGCCTTCCGTCTCGGCGTCCTTCAACTCCTTCTCGAATCGCTTGCGTTCCTCGTCACCGAGGCTCATCCGTCGGGAGAACTTCTGCGTGTTAATCACAATCCCTTCGATACCGGAAGGGACTTCCAGCGAATCGTTCTTCACATCTTCGCCGGCACGTCCGAAGATCGCGTGAAGTAGCTTTTCTTCCGGAGTCAGCTCGGTCTTTGACTTGGGAGACACCTTGCCAACCAAGATGTCCCCGGGACGAACATACGTTCCGACACGAATGATTCCACTCTCGTCAAGATTGCGCAGCGCCTTTTCACTGACGTTGGGAATATCTCGAGTGAACTCTTCGCGACCAAGCTTCGTTTCACGAATCTCCACGTCGGACTCTTCGATATGTATCGAGGTGTAAGTGTCGCTCTTCACCAACTCTTCGCTGATGATGATCGCGTCCTCGTAGTTGTAGCCGTCAAACGACATGAAGCCGACCAAGACGTTTCTTCCCAGGGCCAGTTCGCCGTTAAAAGTAGCGGCTCCGTCCGCCAAGACTTGCCCACGCTCAACCCTGTCGCCAACGCGGACGATCGGTTTTTGATTGCAGCAGGTTCGTTCGTTGAGGCCGACGAACTTCTTCATGGGATAAACATCGTTACCGACTTCGATGCGATCGGCATCGCAGTAGGTCACTTTCCCGGCGCGTTCGGCGCGAACCAACATGCTCGAGTTTTGGGCGACCTCGCGTTCCATGCCGGTGGCCACAATGGGCGGCTCCGTGATCAGCAGCGGGACGGCCTGACGTTGCATATTCGAACCCATCAAGGCCCGGTTCGCATCGTCGTGCTCCAGAAAAGGAATCAGACCCGCCGACACGCCCACCATCTGGCTCGGAGCGACGTCAATGTATTCAACTTGCTCGGGCAACACGATCTCGAAATCCGATCGATGTCGGGCAATCAGGCTCGCACCGCCGACCAACACGCCTGCTTTGACTTCCATATCGGCGGGAGCGACGTACGCATTCGACTCTTCGTCCGCACGCAACCAGACCACCTCGTCGGTCAGCTTCCCCTTCTTTACCTTGCGATAGGGTGTCACCAAAAAACCGTAGTCATCAACACCGGCGTATATCGCGAGGCTGGAGATCAGGCCGATGTTCGTACCTTCGGGCGTTTCAATCGGACAGATCCGGCCGTAATGCGAAATGTGAACGTCGCGAACCTCAAAGCCAGCACGTTTGCGGTTCAGACCACCCGGACCAAGCGCGGACAGGCGGCGCTCATGCGTCAGTTGTGACAGCGGATTCGTCTGGTCAACCACCTGGGATAATTCACCGCGTCCGAAGAAGTACTCGATCGCCGCCGAGACACTTTTCGGGTTCACGAGACTTCGAGGAGTCATGTCCTCTTGGTCCTTGAGGCTCATTCGTTCTTGAACGGTCCGGCGAAGTTTGAGGAATCCCTTGCGCAACTCATCGGATGCCAACTCGTCAATCGTTCGCAGACGCCGGTTGCCGAGATGGTCGATGTCGTCGATCTGGGCACCATCCGAGACAAACAGACTGAGTAGATACTTGACGGCGGAAATCAAGTCGTCGGGCCGAAGCGTCATTTCATTTTCAGAAACACCCAGCTTCAACTTTCGATTGATGCGGAAGCGTCCAACGCGACCGAGTCGATACCGATTGACATCGTAAAACTTCTCCTGGAACAACGTGCGAGCCTTCTCCAACTGCGGCGGATTACCGGGGCGCAGACGTTGGTAGATCCGCAGGAGAGCTTCTTCGTGACTCGAAGTCACGTCTTCGGCAAGGCTGTTTGTGATCAAAGCCGAGGACGGAGGCGACATGACCTCCACCTTTTTGATGCCCGAAGTGCAAATCAGTTCCGCGGCGTTCTTCGTGATCTTCTGCCCCGCTTCGACGACGATCTCGCCCGCACGTTCGCTCTCCGAGGGATAGACGATGTCGTCGACGGCAATCTTTCCGTCAATCTTGCTGACGCTTCGTCCGTCGACAATCTTTTCGGAAGACGTCTCGTAAAACGCTCGAAGAAGTTCTGCGTCGGAGCTGTACTTTTGGTCCATCGCCCGCAGCAATGTCATTGCTGAAAACTTACCGCTCTGGTCGATACGAACGGTCAGCGCATCCTTCTTCGTAACGTTTAGCTCAATCCAGCTACCACGTTCGGGAATGATCCGGCAACTCGGAAGTTTGCGGTCTGACGTGCCGTCCTGCTCCAAAACAAAGTCGACTCCGGGGCTGCGGTGCAACTGGCTGACCACCACGCGCTCGGCACCATTGATGATGAATTCACCACCGCCGAGCATGATCGGGATGTCGCCGAGATACACCTCTTCCTCAACAGGCTGATCCTTGTTCAATCGGAGCCAAACGCGAAACGGCTTCCCGTAAGTCAACCTGAGCTGCCGACACTCATCGGGAGTGTACCGCGGTTTGCCAAGTTCGTAGCGGAGATACGCGAGTGTGATCTGCTTATCATAGCTTTCGACAGGAAAGATCTCGCGGAGCACGCCCTCCAGACCTTGATCCTTGCGCTTTGCCGATGTGAGGCCCTCCTGGAGAAATGCCGCATAACTCGCTGTCTGAATCTCGGTTAGGTCGGGAGTCACGAAAGACTCGCGTCCACTTCCAAAACGACGAACCTGGGTGGGACTCAAGCGTCGTTCAGATGAGGTAGCCATAAGCGTTCTTTCTCCGCTAAATAGAAATTGTCAAACGAGGAACCAATCGCTCACTCGCAGTCTTGTCACAACCCAGCGTTTGCCGTCTGAACAAGCGCCTACGAACAGCCATTAACTCCAAGCGAGACTCGGGAATCGGCGCGCACCACTCCCTGGGCCAGATAAACACAGGGCCGGCAAAAACATCAACGTATTGCGGGCCGCAAACCGCACGGGACAGATCAATCAAACGTCTCCCACTCGCGTTCCGGCCCGCCAAAAGCCGACGGGAACGCCACTGCGTTAGAACCGCTACGCCTTGAGTTCGACGGAGGCACCAGCTTTTTCCAGCTCCCCCTTGATCTTTTCCGCATCTTCCTTCGAAGCCTTTTCCTTGATCGTGGCAGGTGCAGATTCCACTAATTTCTTGGCTTCCATCAGGGTCGAGCCAGTGATGCTCTTAACAACCTTCACCACATCCAGCTTCTTGTCGCCGAAGCCAGTCATCACGACGTCAAATTCCGTCGGCTCGGCAACCGCGGCAGGACCACCTTCGGTGGGAGCCATCATGATGGCACCGCCGCCCGCGGCGGGTTCGATGCCATACTCGTCCTTGATGTAATCGCTGAGTTCCTTGGCTTGCTTGAGGGTCAACCCTGCAATCTTGTCGCCAATTTCTTTCAAATCCGCTGAGACTTCAATCGTTGCGCTTTCGGACATTTCTACAAACTTCCTTTCCCGTTACCTTTGCCGCCGACGAGCGGCTTATTAATTGTGAGCTTCGATCTGTTGTGAATTTAATGACTCAGCACGGGGCCGAGAACGGACGCTACTAACTCCCATGAGTTCGCTACTCTTCGGACTTTTGCTTGATCTGACTGGCCAATGCACCGCCCGGTGCGATCAGTTGTGAAACAAGATTTGCTCCTGGCGCCAAAACCTGGCCCATCAGCAAGCTGAGTTGCTCCATGCGATTTGGCCACTTACTGATTTCCTTGACCTTCTCCGACGTGAGATGCTCTCCATCCATCACGCCGCCGCGCGGCTCGAACTTGGCGAACTCACCACTCTTAACAACGCTCGTGACTTCCTTCACGAGCGAGACAAAATCCTCACCGCCCCAAACAACCGCCAAGGCACCTTCCACACCTTCGAATGCTGCGTTCAGCGGAGTTCCTTCGGTGGCGCGCCTCGCCAAGCTGTTCTTCACGACCATCAGGCCGATGCCCTTGTCGCGAAACTGCTTTCGAAGTAAGACCGTGTCGTTGGCTTCCATTCCAATGACGTTCACCAACACGGCGTCGTCAATTCCGTTTAGACGTCGCTTCAAGTCCTGGACAACCAGATCCTTAACGTACTTACTCATAATTCCACGCTGCTAAATTCGTTAGACCGCTTGAATTCGTTAGACCGCTACCGCAACGCCGGGGCTCATCGTCGCACAGATAGAAATACTGCGCACATAATGCCCTTTGACGGCAACTGGCTTCAGGCCGTTGATGTGATTGAGAAACGACTGAATATTTTCTTGCAGTCGGGTACTGTCAAAACTGAGCTTTCCGACGACCGCGTGTACGTTGCCGCCAGAATCGTTTCGGAATTCGACTTTACCCGCCTTATATTCCCGCACAATCTTGGCCACATCGGGCGTGACCGTACCGGCACGCGGCGACGGCATCAAACCTCGCGGACCGAGCACGCGCCCCAGAGGGCCGACTAATCCCATCATGTCGGGGGCGGCGATACAGACATCGAAGTCCAACCATCCCCCCTTAATCCGATTCGCCAGATCCTCCTGACCAACTTCATCCGCGCCAGCTTCTTGAGCTGCTGCCGCCATCTCACCCTTGGCAAAAACGACGACTCGCTGCGTGCGACCGATGCCATGGGGCAACACGACCGAACCACGAACGATTTGGTCGGCCTGCTTGGGGTCGATCCCCAATCGCATGTGGATCTCCACGGTCTGATCGAACTTCGTCGTTCCGAAGTCCTTGAGGCGGCCAACCGCCACGTCCAGTGCCAACGGCTCCGTTGACTTTTGCTTGCTCTCGAGCGCCCGATATCGCTTTGATTGTTTTGGCATTTCTAACCCTCAACCTCCAGGCCCATACTGCGAGCTGTACCCTCGATCATGCGACGGGCATGGTCTAAGTCGCGGGCATTCAAATCCGCCATTTTCTTTTGGCAGATATCTTCCAGCTGAGCGACTGATACCTTGCCAACCTTGTCGCGATTCGGAACACCCGATCCTTTTGCGATGCCGGCCGCTTGCTTAAGCAGTGCCGCGGCTGGCGGACTCTTCGTCACGAACTCGAAACTGCGGTCGTTAAACACGCTGACAACAACAGGGATGGGAGTCCCGTTGTATTCCTTGGTTCGATCGTTGAACTGTTGCACGAACTGACCGAGATTAATCCCGAACTTGCCAAGCGAGGTACCGACCGGAGGAGCGGGTGTTGCCGAACCTCCAGGCACTTGAAATTTCGCTTGTCCTACGAGTTGCTTTGCCATTACCTATTATCCAGTCTCTAAACCAGACCGCTAAACTGACTCGATCTGCCAGTGCTCCAGCTCCACGGGAGTTGAGCGGCCAAAGATATTAATCATCACCGTCACGCGCCCGTTGGCTTCGTCCACGACCTCGACGTCGCCTTCAAAATTCTGGAAGTAACCATCCTTCACACGCACCCGGTCACCAACACCAAACGGTATCGCGGTCTTCACCTGCTGGTCGCCGTCGTCGTCGTCAGCACCAAGCTTAAGAATCCGCTCGACATCCGCTGGGTCCATCGGTGCGGGACGACCAGCCGAGCCAGTAAAATCACCAATCCCTGAAGTCTCGCGAACGGCGAACCAAGTATCATCATTAATCGCCATGTTGACCATGATGTAACCCGGATACAGCTTCTTCTTGACGATTCTGCGCTTTCCAGTCTTCGTAAACTCAGCAATATCTTCCGTCGGTACGACGATGTCGCCAAAATAACGCTCAAGGCCTTCGATCTTGGCTTTCCGCTCCAAGGCAGCGCGAATCGATTCCTCGCGATTGACTTGAACCTTCAAGATATACCACTCTGTCTTGATCGCTTCGTCGGATTCCGCCTCATCCTGAATCAACTCCAACGGCTCGACGTCGATGTCCTCATCCAGCTGATCGTCTTCGTCGTCATCATCGGCGGCATTCTCGACCAAACCTGCTGCGAGGTCACTCTCAGAAGCCGCAGTTTCGTCAACCTCAGACGCACGATTGGTCACCGCAGACTCGTCAGCGCTGGCTGCGGAACCCATAGCGTCGACGACCGTAGCGCCAGTCTCGATACCTTGCGGCACCTCTGGCGTGTCTTCGCGACTGTCTGATTCGACGTTCACCGACAAACTCCTACTCCAAACGAAATGGCCTACCGTCACCAGTCCTTATTTCAGAACCCCAAGGACGTTCTTAAACAAGTACTGCCACAAAACGTCATAACCGAAGAGCACGATCGCGAGCATAAAGATCACAAAGATCACCACCACGGAACTGCGAATCAGTTCGCCTCTCGATGGCCAAGACACTTTGTTCATCTCAGCTTCAACGGCAATCAAAAAGTCGGCAAACTTCGGAAAATTCACCGCTCGATAGCCGGCCCAAAAACCGACCACGAGCAGCGCCAACGGCCCGACGTATTGCCAAACATCTGCTTGATATAGCGATTGATACAACCTCAAAGACGCGAGCGCAATGACAATCCAGAGAACCGCACACGTAACCTGTCGGGTGATTCTTCCTTGGCTTGGCTTGTACAAGCCAACATGGAAGATATCACCCCAAAAGCTACCCATTGGCATTGATTTCTGTTTTGACATATTGCGCGTCACCTCCGCCATCCAGGCGTTTAAATCGCGTCCGTGCGAATATCATTTAACCGCGAATCACCCATCGACCACAAGTTCCTCCCGGTCTAAGAGGCGAAAACAACGCCTCTCAGCACCAGGAGACTGAATGGCAGGGGCGGCGGGACTCGAACTCGCGACCGCTGGTTTTGGAAACCAGTGCTCTACCAACTGAGCTACACCCCTCCGTGTGCATCCAACCGCTATTCGATGATCTTGGTTACAACTCCCGAGCCGACAGTTCGGCCGCCTTCGCGAATCGCGAAGCGGACGCCATCGTCCATCGCGATCGGCTTGTGCAATTCAATGCTCACCTTGACGTTGTCGCCGGGCATACACATCTCAGCACCTTCGAGATTCGCAGTACCGGTAACATCCGTCGTTCGGAAGTAGAACTGGGGACGATAGCCACTGAAGAACGGAGTATGGCGACCACCTTCGTCCTTCGAGAGACAGTACACCTCGGCCTCGAACTTTGTGTGAGGGGTAATCGAACCTGGCTTCGCCAGGACTTGACCACGCTCGATCTCGTCACGCTTCACGCCACGCAGCAGGCAACCAACGTTATCGCCGGCACGACCTTCGTCAAGGAGCTTGCGGAACATTTCGACGCCCGTGCAAGTCGTCTTTCGCGATTCGGCATGCAGGCCGACGATCTCGATTTCCTCACCGGTCCTGACGATCCCGCGCTCAATACGACCCGTGGCAACAGTACCACGACCTTCGATCGAGAAAACATCCTCGATCGCCATCAGGAACGGCTTGTCTTCCTGACGCACTGGCTGAGGAATATGTTCATCAACCGCCGCCAGCAACTCAGCAATACACTTAATCGCTTCCGGGTCTTCCGGATTGTTATAAGCCGGCAACGCCGAACCTCGAACGATCGGAATATCGTCACCCGGGAAATCGTACTTGCTGAGCAACTCGCGGATTTCGATCTCGACGAGGTCAAGCAACTCTTCGTCGTCGACCAAGTCGATTTTATTCATGAACACGACGAGCGCCGGCACGTCAACCTGACGAGCTAACAGAACGTGCTCCTTCGTCTGTGGCATCGGTCCGTCCGCGGACGAAACCACCAGGATCGCGCCGTCCATCTGGGCGGCACCAGTGATCATATTCTTGATAAAGTCAGCGTGACCAGGGCAGTCGATGTGAGCGTAGTGCCGATTCTCAGTTTCATACTCGACGTGCGCCACGGCGATCGTCACCGTCTTCGTCGAGTCACGAACGGTACCACCCTTTGCTATATCAGCGTAAGACTTGAACTTTGCCAAGCCCTTCTTAGCCTGCACGGCGACCAGCGCTCCAGTCAGGGTCGTCTTGCCATGATCAATGTGGCCGATCGTCCCAACGTTACAGTGCGGTTTAATCCGCGCGAAAACCTCCTTGGCCATGCTATTGTACCTATATCTCTTGTTTTGTCAGGGGTTAACGTAACTTACTCAACAAACAAACCAAACAGCCAAACCAAACAGCTACAGTCAGAAGAGCTGCTGATGGGACTTGAACCCATGACCTCGTCCTTACCAAGGACGCGCTCTACCAACTGAGCTACAGCAGCGGAACCACTCGCGCCACGCGCCGTAACCAAAGTGCTTCAGCCACTCCGTCAAAGCCACTGCGTCGCAGCTTCTGATTGTTTCACCAACAAGAGCGGGCGAAGGGAATCGAACCCTCGTCTTCAGCTTGGAAGGCTGTGGCTCTACCATTGAGCTACGCCCGCGATTTACATCGGCACACTGAATTAGAGCACTTCTCCCTAGGGCCGCTTCTTTCTCAACACCAAAACCTCTCGGGGACTCGAGCACAAGTGGGGGGAACAGGATTCGAACCTGTGAAGGCTTAGCCATCAGATTTACAGTCTGACCCCTTTGACCGCTCGGGAATCCCCCCATTAATAATCGAATGTTCACTCAAGATCATATATGGAGCCAGCGGAGGGACTTGAACCCACAACCTGCGGTTTACAAAACCGCTGCTCTGCCAATTGAGCTACGCTGGCACTTTTCGCTCTTGGCACACGACTCTCCAGACATTCACACAGCGGTCTGTCAGCACGATGGTGAAAACCAGCTAATATACCGAAGCCGCGACGACACGCAATATGGATACCGACAATTCGCGGCCCACGAAGGCTCGCAGCATGTCAACAACAGACGAAATCGCTCGTACTCGTCGCGACATCAGACAAAAAAAGGGAGCTACAGCAAGCCCTCAGCAGAGATACCCAGCAAGCAACTCCTCGCGGAAGCACTTTCTAGTACAAATCTGCCTTAAAGCCTAACTACGGCTCCCTATCACAATTCCCCTACTCGCGGGGATTCTCTTGAGCTAATCTGGCAACTCGAGGCTTTCCTCTTGGACCGCCTGTCGCAGCTTATTCAACGCGCGAGCTTCAATTTGGCGCACCCGCTCTTTGGTGACGCCCATCTCAGCTCCAACTTCTTTCAGAGTCTGCGGTTCCTGACTGTAGTCAAGACCGAAGCGGCTAATGATAATCTTCTGCTCTCGGTCGTCAAGCCGTGACAGGATCTTGTTGACTTGTTCGGACCTGAGCCGCTGAGCGCTCTCTTCACCAAGCTGGTCGCCGCGACCGTCTTCTTGGCTGGTAAACAGCTCATCGAGGCTGGTTCGGAAGCGATCTCGATGCTTGAACTCGTGCGGAATGGTCCGGGCAAAGTTCTTCATAATCGCCCAACTCGCGTAGGTGCTGAATTTATTACCACGCGAGTAGTCGAACTTTTCGACGGCTCGGATGAGCGACATGTTGCCATCACTCACCAGCGTAAAGAAATCGTCCGTCGCATTCACATGCCGCTTGGCAATTGAGACAACAAGTCGCAAGTTGGCCTGGACGATCTGATTCTTGATGCGAACCGCTTGCTCATACAGTTGCTCGATCTCCTCCATCGTCGTACTCTTCGCACGCGCCGGATTCAGTTCATCCCGCAACTGCGACGCTTTGAATTTGAGGTAGTTGAACTTCCGGAACAGATGGTACTCCTGCTCCCGGTACAGCAGCGGCGTGTCGTAGAGCGAGGCGAGGTACGGAGGCAGCCCGGATGGCGATCGCGACTTGCGATGTGCCGACTCGGCTACAGGCATCGGACCGAGCATTTCCGCTGCCAACTTCTTCTTCGCAAAGCTGGCATTGGGGATGTAGTCAAGCGGCAGTTCTAAAATGCGGGTTGCGCGCATTTCGTTCACAACGCGATAGATACTCGTTCGTGTTCGGCAATAGCGCCGCGCGAGACTTTCGACCGACATGCCGCGCCGATACTGCTGATAGATCTTTTGCTTCGCCTCTTCGGTCAGCGGCCCCGTGCGACTGGGAAATACAGCCAGATCGGGATGCTTGTCATCAAACTGTTTCAGCGTGTACCGAATCGTTTCGACGCTGCGATTCGCTTGCTCTGCAATACGCCGAGCTACTTCGGACGGACACGCCCCAGCCGCTGCGAGCCGACGAGCCAGATCGATTATCTCGTCTCGTTCATCGGGCGAAAGCTGGCTGAAACGCTCGCCACGTTTGACACGATCGTTATTCTTGGCGACGAATCGCTCGACGCTACTACGAAGAAAACCGACGCGTTTACGACCGCCGAAGATAAAGCGTCGGCTGACCAATCCTTGCTCCCGCCATCGCGAGATCGTTTTGGTCGAGACCTTGAAGAGCTTGCTCAGGTCTTCGACCGTGTGAACCTGTTCGAGCATTTCATCGGCACGAATATCAGCCGCGTCGGACACATCTTCGACGAACAAACGTAAGTCGTGTTTGGCCGCGGCCCCCAACATCGTGTTGCCAGGTATCGCGTCGGGGCGATAGTCGGTGATCCGAAAGCACAGATATTCGTAGCTATACGTCTTCTTCGGATCAATTTCGCTGATCAGCCTTTCGGCGCGTTCGATCTGTTCGACTTTCTTGTGCCGAGGGGCGTACCGAACCTGCTGATCTCTCAGTTGCTTCAGTGTCGTGTCCTGGTAATCCGCATGCATCGCAGACCTCTTCTCCTCTATGACTCGGTCAGTGCTCCCTGCGATTCCAATCGCCCGACCAAATCAATCTCCACTTTGGGAAGGCGGGCAGATTCCCTGCCGCCGCCGCAATCAGTCTGTTCCGACGTCTGATACGCCGAATTTGACCGAACTGTTCTCCGTGTCAATTAGATTCCAACTCTCAGAGTCGCTCGGTACAGCATCGCACAGACTGGCTGCTGGCTGACGCCAGATGTACCGAAAACGTGCTATCACCGGAACTTCTGAACCTTGTAACAACAGGTTTCTCGTCCATCCGTCACGCAATTCATACCGAATGTTCGCGCATCCCGACAACTTCTCTTTTCGGCGATGCCGGTTCAATTGACTCAAAATCGAAGGTATCTCGTTGCAGTTTCACGACTTATCACGACTGCCGAAAAAGTACGTCCGTCTTCCCAGGCTGATGTGGCAGCCTCGCAAGCCTGACGCACGCTCAAGGAGTATCTATCACCGGAAACGCTAATTTGTTTCAGGCTTGCTCACATGAAATTGAATTTCGTGTGTCAGAGGCGTCGATTTACCGAGTATGCCGAGGTGTTTCAGTTTCACTGTGTTCTCTTGACCACCCAGTTCTCTTGACCACCCAGTTCTCTTGACCACCCAGTTCTCTTGACCACCCATTGAGTGCGACATTCGCGACCGCGGGGGAAACTTCATGCAATTCGACGTGTCTCGCCCCATCTTTGTTTCCTTCCGACCTCATTTCGTCATTACCACTCGCAAGTTGATGTGGCTGGCCACCTTGATTGGCGTCTCATTGGTGGGCTTGTCGCCGCTTGGCCAAGCGGCTCTTGGCGACGACAAGTTCAATCTGGCGACGCGAGACGCGCTGGAAACAATTCGCGACGTGCATGTAGTGATTGAGGTGACCGGAGACCTGAAATTGAACGCCGATGGCAAACAAGTTAATCGGCTTCCGATGCGAGTCAGCGGCCGTTTGCGTTATGACGAGAGGACGCTCCACCCAAGATCCGGCGACAAGTCGAAGCAAGATGCCCGTTTCTACCACGACGCAAAGGCGACGATCGCGATCGGCGAGGGTCGTTGTGAGATGGGATTGAGCGACGAGAGAAGACTCGTTGTGGCGGACGTCGCGTCAACGAAGCTCACACTCTTCTCGCCTCTTGGTCCGCTGACTCGGGACGAGTTGGAACTGCTTCAGACGCAAGGAAGCTCCTCGCTGCTCAATCGACTCGCACCCGTCTCGCCTGTCGCTTTGAACGCTGACTGGACGCACGACGCAAATGATTTGGCACCTCTGCTGGGACTGGATGCGATTCACCAGACCGACGTCAAGAGTACGCTCCGCCAAGTCGAAGGTGACGTTGCGATCATCGACATGTCGGGGAAAGTCAGCGGAGCGATCGATGGCGTTGCCAGCGACATCGCGTTGAAAGCCAAGTACAACATCAACCTCCAATCACATCGAGTCACTTGGCTGGCGATGACAATCCGCGAAGACCGTGCCATTGGTCACGCGACCCCGGGGTTTGACGTGACAGCCCGTGTTCGTGTTGAAATCAACGAAAAACCAACATCTCCCGAGCTAAACGCTTCGCTTCTCAACAAGTTGCCGCTGGATTTGAATTCGGGTTCGACACGGTTGCGGCTCGACTCAACGATCGGCGGCTTTGGACTACTACATGCCCGCGACTGGCAAGTGATGGTCGATCGATACGACGTCACGATCTTACGGATGATTCAACAGGGCGAGCTAATCGCGCAGTGCAACATCTCTTCGCTCCCCGATCTCGCAACGGGCAAGCGAGTTCAGCTTCCCGATTTTCAAGCCGACATCGAGAAAGCATTGGGGAAGAACTTCGGTCAGTTTGTCGAGGCTTCGCAGCAAAAGAACGAGCGCGGGCATCGTGTCTTACGAGCGGTTGTCGCGGGGCTGGCGTCAGAACTCCCGATCCAGTGGATCTACTATAACATCTCGGACGAAGCCGGTCGTCAAACGGCGCTCGCCTTTACCATGGATGCCAAGATCGTCGAGAAATTCGCCGCCGCCGATGAATCGATCGTCGGCTCCTTCGAGTTCATCGAACGCGCCGCGCCCACGCCGGCACCCGCGGGGCCGGGCGAAACTGCTGCCAAGTCGACAGTTAAGCGTGAAACGACAGCACGATAACTTTGGCACATTCTCGTTTAACCCAAAGCCAGAGGTGCCGGCGTCCGTGCAGTCAGACTATCGCCTCCGGCTGCAGGTTACGGTAAGCGGCAGATGAAAAGTTACCGGGAGGGTGAGCCGGCTCAGCGGGAGCTTCGCCCTCCCGCTCGCCTAAACGGGCCAATCGCACGCCCGAGCGGTATCGCTACGGCTTGGGAATCAAGCTCAGAACAGATCTAATTCGGGAGTCTGCTCGTCTTTCCTGTAACGCTCGCCGCTGGCGTACGTTAAACAGATAGAACCCGAGCCAGCACATAGGTCGACGATGCCAGACAAAGGAAACGGCTGCGATAAACGGCAGTGGGTCTTGTCGGCGCTCGATGAACACGAGTGCCGCTTGACACGCTACGCGATGCGCATTGCGGGCGACGAAGAGGCCGCTCGCGACGCGGTGCAGCATGTCTTCCTACGGCTTTGCGACCAGAATCCCGCGGAGTTGAATGGCCGTCTAGCACCGTGGTTGTACACGGTCTGTCGCAACAAGATCGTCGACCAGCTACGGCGCAACGGACGTCATGAAACGCTTGATACGCCGCAGTCGCAAGCCATCGTCGGTCGCGAGCCCGATCCGGCTTTCGCCGCGGAACAACGAGATCTAGGTGAGTGGCTACGCGAACTCGTGGAAGCCTTGCCCGCGAGTCTTCGCGAAGTCGTCGACCTATGGCTGGACGGGTTCGCGCATGCCGAAATTGCCGAGATTACAGATCGTACGCCGGGGCACGTCCGGGTGCTGGTCCACCGAGCCCTAACAAAACTCCGCGAACATCCCCGCACCCGCGAGTTGCTGGCGGAAGACAGTTCCCGTGAAAAACTATCGCAGCCCTCCAACTAGCGAGACTTGTGATGAGCGACCAACCTGAACGCACCGCCCCCGAAGAAGAGCAGGCCGCCCGCCTGACCGCTTTTGTGCTGGGCGAATTGAGCGAGGATGAACAGCGGCGAATGGAAGCAAACCTGGACGAGAGTATGCGCGGAGAGTGTGAGGAGGTCGAGCGATTAGCGGTCGCCTTGTTGAAGTCCGATCGTGTCGGCTCGCTTCCTGAAGCATCTGGGGAGTTGCGCGAAGCGATCGGATCGAGATTAGCGAATGACGCAGTTACCGTTAGCCGCGAAAAACGGCTGCCCGCGAACCGCCCGCGACGCCGGTTGTGGCTCACTTTAGCGACAGGTTTAGCCCTCTTGCTTGCGGTCGTCTCGGTCCCCTTCGTCTCGGTGTACAACCTCTCTCGTATTCCGAAAACCGAATTGGCTCAGCTAACAGCCACCGACGCAGCACTCCAAGCGGAAGCAAAACGAGCCGATGATCGCCTTGCGAGTGAGCGGGCCTCCCGTCGGTTCGCGTTATCCGACCTAGAAAGTCGTCAGAAGGAATTGACTAAACGTGCAGCCACGGGTGGCGAGTACACTTTCGCGGAACAGAGCGCAGAGATAAAGAGCCTTCGCCAAGAGGTCAGGATTGCGCAGCAGGATCGTGACGGGAAGTTCGAAAGTCTGGCGGCACTCGATTCTACGACGGAGGCGGTTCCTCGATCCCCGTCCGCGTACGGCAACGCTTACCCAAAGGGCCAGCAACCGGCGACCACAAGCGGCGCGTCACTTAACGCTACACCGTACTACGTGGCGCCACAGGTTTCACGCGACGCCGGAGTCGAAGCCGCACGAGTAACGGTGGGTGGACAGACGTTGCCAAGTCCACATTACTTGACGGACGACATACAATATTTCGCCCCTGGGCCGGAGTTCAAACTGACGCGCGAAGCGGCTGCGATGAAGGCTGTTTCTGATCTGGACAGTCTGTCGCAGTTGGGCCGCGCGAACATCGCAAATGAACAGTACGCGCAAATCGTCGAGAATCGCTTCGCGTCCGTCCGCGACGAGCCGCTGTCGACGTTCTCGATCGACGTCGATACGGCCTCCTACGCCAATGCCCGCCGGTTTCTCGCGCAGAACCAGCTGCCGCCGGCCAACGCGATTCGGATCGAAGAGTTCATCAACTACTTCAACTACGACTATCCCGCGCCTAAGGAAGGCGAACCGTTCTCGGTCAACATGGAAGTCGCCCAGTGTCCGTGGCAGCCCGCACATCAGCTGGTCCGCATCGGATTGAAGGGCAAAGAATTTCCGCAAGAGCGACGCCCCGCTTCGAACGTCGTGTTTCTGCTCGATGTCTCCGGGTCGATGCAGGATGCGAACAAGCTGCCGCTGTTGAAGCAAGCCATGAAGCTGCTGACCGATCAGCTGACCGAGAACGACCGCGTGTCGATCGTCACGTATGCGGGCAACGCCGGCTTGGCGCTCAATACGACCAACGGCGAGAGCAAGCAGACGATTCGCGACGCGATCGACGCGTTGAACGCGAACGGCTCGACTAACGGCAGCGCCGGCATTCAGCTGGCCTACGAGAAGGCCACCGAGTCGTTTCTCAAAGAAGGCGCGAACCGCGTCATCCTCGCCACCGACGGCGATTTGAACGTGGGCGTCACGAGCGATGATGCGTTGGTCGAATTGATCAAGCAGAAAGCCGCCAGCGGTGTCTTCCTGACCGTCCTTGGTTTCGGCGAAGGCAATTTGAAAGACGGAAAGCTCGAGAAGCTGGCCGATAACGGCAACGGCATGTACGCCTACATCGACTCGCTTCGCGAAGCTCGCAAAGTACTCGTCGAGCAGCTCTCGGGCAGCTTGGTGACGATCGCCAAGGACGTGAAGATCAAGGTCGAGTTCAATCCGGCGGAAGTCGCGGCGTATCGGCTGTTGGGCTACGAGAACCGGCTGATGTCGGCTCCGGACTTCGACAACGACGCCAAAGACGCCGGCGAGATCGGCGCGGGGCACACGGTTACCGCGCTCTACGAGATCGTCCCGACCAACGCCCCCGAAAAACTCGCTGCAACCGCCGTTTCGCTCAAGTACCAACGACCGGTCGCACCGACCGAGCCGCCGAAGGCGCTGACCGACGCCGCGAAAACCGGCGAGCTGCTGACGTTGTTCCTGCGTTACAAACAGCCGGACGCGAACGAAAGCACGCTCAGCGAGTTCACCGTCGCGAACAAGCAACGAGCCTTCGACGACGCGTCGCCCGACTTCCGCTTCGCCGCGGCCGTCGCTTCGTTCGGCATGGTGCTGCGCAACTCGGAATTCCGCGGCAGCTCGTCGCTCGCCGACATCGAACAGATCGCCAGCTCGGCCATCGGCAGCGATCCACAAGGCCACCGCACCGAGCTGCTCGACCTCGTGCGCAAGGCCAGCACCTTGCAACCACAACAGCGTTGATCACGTCCCGGTTAAGTCGGCTGCTGGACTACTCGGCGTCGTCCGGCAGCTCGCGCAGGTAGACGTTGCGAAAGTACAGCGTGTTGCCGTGGTTCTGCAACTCGATCTGGCCCGTTTCGTAAATCGGTTTGTCGCGTTCCCAGTAATTCTCGAGCACGACGTTGTCGACCACGAGCGTGTCGTTCAACTTTATCGTCACTCGCTCGCCGACCATTTTGATGTAGAACGTGTTCCACGCGCCGATCGGATTGTCGGCCTGCACCGATGGCTTACTCGCGTGTTTCTGGTTGTTGTACAAGCCGCCGGAACCGACGTCGTTGCTGATCGCCGGATCCCAGATCTGGACCTGTGGCGAACCTCGCAGGTAGATGCCGCTGTCACCTTTCTCTTTGATCTTCCAATCGACATATAGCTCGAAGTTGCGGTAATCCTTGGCCGTGCAAAGACTCAGCCCCTTGCCATCGAATACGAGCACTCCAGCATCGACCGACCAATGCTCTCGCATCTGGTCGTCGGCCTTCTTCTGAGCCTCGGCCAGTTCGCTCTCTGACATCTTCGCCCGCGAAGGCGGACTGCCAACCAGTCCCTTCCATCCGCTCAGGTCTTTGCCATTGAACAGCGCGACGAAACCCTCGGGCGGTTCGTTCTGCGTCTCGGCCAGGGATGAGTTAGCAAGATACGCCAACGCGATTAAGGCGATGGCGGCGACACGTACGGAAACAGCTTGAGCCGGCATGGATGGTCTCCTCGTCGAGTAAGTCTGTGGAAGCAATACGGCAGCCATTATTGTCGGGCGGAGCCGCACTTGCTACCAGCGAGGCGAGAGAATCTCGATCGCGAGCCAGGGCACTCGATACTCGGTCACGCAGATGTAGGGTGGGCTGTGCCCACCAATGACTCACGTGGCTCTGACTTGGTGGGCACAGCCCACCCTACGAATTGCCCCTCGTCGTGCTTTTCGTGGCTACTTCCCCGTTACCGTAACCTGTAAAGACCGTCGCCGGATTCGACGGTGATCGTCAACCGCTTCACCCCGTCCACCGTTCCCCACTTGTCCCAGTTTTGAACTAAGCTCGGGATGCTCGCGATCTGCGTCTTGACCGTGCCAACCGTGACATCGATGGTTGTCACGCCGCGTGCTTTGATTTCCAGGGGCTCGCCGTTGATCAGCAGCTTCAGGTCATACTCGCTCGGATTGTCGATGATCAACTCGCCACGTTCAGGCGCATTTGCCGCGGGATCAGCGGGCTTCTTGTCGACCGTGACGAGATCGTCTTCGGCATCAGTCACATCAGCCTCGGCAGTCGCGGGCTGAACGGCGGAACCTTCGATTTTTGGAATTGGCTGTCGAGCAGCAACCGTCGGCTCGCCGTCGGCATTCGCCGCGCGAGCGATCTTGGCGACCAGCTCGTCGGCGAGCAAATCAACACGTTCATGGAAGGCCGTGCTCTGCACCTCGGCGGATTCCTGAAGACTCGCCACCGTCTGTGCCAGACTGTCAAGCAACAAGCCATGCGCTTTCGAGTTTTCCGTCGCAGCTTGCTGAGCCGCGTCTAGCGCCTGTGCCACTCCGTCCAGCCGTTGTGTGTAAGGCGACACGACCGCTTGCAATTCGGCTCGGACATCGGCTTGCGGGGCCGAGGAATTCGCTGCCGTTTGCGACTGGGCGTCGTACACCGACATACCCGCCGCCCCGACGAACAACGATCCGAACACGCTGGCAACGACCGCCAGCGGCGAGACACCTGGCTTTTGATTCGGGCGACGCTCGATTGCATTGGCGAGCCCGCGGACATCGCGTCGCATCTCGTCTCGCAACTCCTGAATCGAATCAGAGAAGTCACTGGATCTTGCTTGTGGGTCTTTGTTCATTGCACCTGCCTTAAATTACCGGGAATTCGACGTGATCGCTTTCTTCCGATTATAACGCCCAGTCAAGACCGATGGTCAAGTCGGTGATCGAGGAACGCCGGGGAGAGACTCGTTCGATGTTTCCTAATCGCTACATCCAATAAATTCGTTACACTTTACGGAACAAATCAACGTGAGGCGAAGACCACGAACCCGCCGGAGATCCCCCGATGAAGAATTTTGCAAAATCGATTCTCGCCACTTGGCTTTTGATAGCGGCTTCCCATTCGCTGGCCGCCGAGCCTGACGTCGATTTGGGAGACGTGACGGAACAGCACGTGTTGGTGCCGATGCGGGACGGTGTGAAGCTGTCCGTTTATCTGTACTTCCCCAAAGGTGAAGGGCCTTGGCCCGCATTGCTGGAACAGCGTTATGCCAGCGCACGCGCGGCGAGAACTCGGCAGGAGTTGGCGAAGCTGGCGTCGCACGGTTACGTCGTGGCCCTGCAAAACTTTCGCGGCACGCAACTTTCCGAAGGACGGTACGTTGGCTATCGCGCGCTCGGCTGGGGAGAGAAGCAAGATGGCTATGACACCGTTGAATGGCTAGCAGCTCAGCCCTGGTGCGACGGCAAGATCGGCACGTTCGGCAGCTCGCAGGCCGGCTACGCGCAAAACTTCCTCGCCGTGACGCAGCCGCCGCATCTGGTTTGCCAGTACATGATCGATACCGGCTTGAGCCTGTTCCACGAAGGGTATCGCATCGGCGGCGCGACGCGGCCTGAACGATTCAAGCGGATGGCCGACGTGTGTCGCGATCCGGCCGACAACGATCGCATGCTCGCCGAGTGGTTTCAACATCCGACTTACGATGATTACTGGGCGGACGAGAACTGTGCCCTGCACTTCGACAAGATGAACGTCCCGTGTTTCACTGTTGGGAGCTGGTACGACTTCATGTGCCAAGGTTCCGTCGAAAGCTTTATCGGTCGCCAACATCGTGGCGGAGCGAACTCGCGCGGGAATCAGCAGTTGCTGGTCGGTCCCTGGTTGCACGGACGCTTTAACAAAGAGAACAAGGTGGGCGACATCGAGTACCCCGAGAACGCCACCTTCGACATGCTCACGCACATGGTCCGCTGGTTCGATCATCACCTCAAAGGCGTGGACAACGGCATCGATCAAGACGCCACGGTAAGATATTACACGATGGGAGCGGTCGGCGAGGGCGATGCGCCGGGCAACGTCTGGCGGATCGCGGACGACTGGCCGGTCGCCGTCAAGTCGACTGGATACTACTTGCAAGCCGAAGGCCAACTCGCCACCAGCCAGCCGACGGCGAAAGTCGGCAGCACGTCGTTTCTGGCCGACCCACTAAAACCCACCGAGATCCCCGGCACTGCTTTTCCTGGTGCTCGCGACGCACGAGCATTCGAAGAACAGCCAGAAGTCCGCACGTTCACAACCGAGCCGCTCGCCGAGCCAGTCGAGTGGACCGGCGAAGTGTTCGCGGAGCTTTTCGTTTCATCGAGTGCCAAAGACACCGACTTCATCGTGCGCGTCAGCGACGTCTATCCCGACGGACGTTCGATCCTGATCGCCGACTACATCCAGCGGGCTCGTTATCGCGACGGCTTCGAAAAGGAAGTGTTCATGGAGCCGGGCGAAGTCTACAAAGTCGCGTTCCACGTCGGCTGGCTGAGCCAAATCTTCAATCGCGGCCATCGCATCCGCATCACCCTCGCCAGCACCGGTGCCCCGTTCTACGAACCCAACCCCAACACCGGCGAGCCGCTCACGATCGAATTCCCAGACAACGCCGTCATCGCCAAGAACACGGTTCACCACAACGCCCAGCACGCCTCCCGCATCATCGCCCCCGTGGTGATGCCGTAGTATCTTGCATCGTAGCTCTCGTCCGCTCCCGTGGTACCGCGTAGCCCCGGCCGACGCTGGGAACACCGCCGGAGATAGCAACGCCATTCGCCGCCGCTCGCATCAGGCAAACTGTCTCCAAGGTGTCCACTATTACGATCGTTGGGCACTCTTCGCTGAAATGGAGCGACGCTATGCGCATCTCTCACGCGAAGCTGTTGGAAAGTACGCTGAGTACTTTGGAGGACGAACAGGCTTTGAACACTTTGCGGGCCGAATACTGGGACCAGACGATCGGTACGCTGGAACTTCTCCGCGAAACGGGAACAGAGCTGTGTTTTTTTTCCTGTCGCTTGTTCCGGCTTTTCGCTCCCTCAAGTGAACTGTTTGTAGAAGAGAACTCGGAGGGGAGATGGAAGACTTGGAAGGAGTTCAATCAGGAATTCGAAGAGTACACGCAACTCCGATCATAATAGATTTCGTACAAGTGGCTGCGAGTCAACTCCCAGATGCGGATTGCGGGATCCACGATCGGTCATGAACGTCCCAGCGCGTTCTCACCTCCGGCAGGGAGACCTACGGTCGCGGGCAGTGACGCGGTCGGGAGACCGGCCACAACAGACTCTTCGACTGGACCGACGCCAACGGGAATGACCAGGAGAATCTCACTGCCGTGTGGAACCTGTCCGGTAAATTAACACGCGTCCATCGGGAACAGTCCTCTGAGCCTGCAGCACTGACGACATCAATGAAATGCCCAAGATCGGCCTACCTGCGCCGGAGTTCTTGGAATCCGCTAAGCAGGACCCTCTGACTCCGAATGAGTCTCGTGTAAATGCCTTTCGACGGCAGCCTTGAACCTGGCGAAGATATCGCCGGTGCCTTCGACGCCAACCAGCATGTCGCACCACCTCAGTCGAAATCCGTAGCCGTGATGGACCACGTGCCGAAACTGGCGAAAGGGCGCCAAGGCGTCGGCTAGTTGGGCGTCCAACAGCGGCGGCAGACCTACCCGCGGCGGATCACCGAATGCCTGGGCCAATGCCACGTGCCAGTCGCTGCCCGCCAGTATTTCAACCTCGTGGAATCGGCAGATCCGCTTCAGGACATTTTCGATGCCGTTGTAAAAGTTGGCCAAGAACAATCCCGCGGCCGCCAACTCGCGGACGGTGGGTTCACGCGCGGAGACGTCGTCGCGCAACGAAGCGAGTTCGTCCACCGTCAATTGAATCGCTTCGAATTCGATGTCGATCTGTTCCGTAAGATCAGTCAGCTTCATATAGGATCCGTCCTCTTTGCGCGACGTATTGCGAGAAGCGGTCATCCGGTCGCAAAGGCACCACATCGACCCGCGTGCCTAATTCTTCTTCCAGCTTCGCACCAAAACGGAACAGATCCCACCCCTCCAATCCCTCGCACGCCACGTCCACGTCTACCGCGGTTTCCGGCGATTCCAAAGCCGAGCCAAACAAGATGAGCTTTCTCACGCCAAACGCCCGGGCAATCTCGACGCATCGGTCCATTGTGCGATTCATGACACGTCCTTTCTGCCGTCCCATTGTAACCGATCCGCGGCCAGCGTCGATTATGATGCCGATGCGGGCATATCTGGGGGCTCGAAGACTCGACCCCAGCCACACAACACCCGAAGCTGTGAAAACCTATTTCGGCTGGCAATACGACAACGCGAGCAGGGCATAGCCCGTCACCAGATTCGGATCGCCTTCGAGCCAACGATCGTTCTCGTTGAGCCATGATCCGTCAGGCTGCTGACGCTTGGCGAGTTCGCGAATCAACTCGGCCCGCCAATCGTGCTTCACGCCCGCTTCGTCTTCGATGGTGTCAACGCCCATCACGTCGAGAGCTTTCGCGAACGTGTGATAGTAGTAATAGAGTCCCGAGCTGCCCATGCCGGGATTCGACGCCAGATCGTAGTTCTTTCCGATCCACGTGTAAGCGGCTTTCACCCGTTGATCTTCGGGGCCGACGCCGGCATAGATCATGCTCTTCAAGCCGGCATAGGTCATCGAAGCATAGCTACGCAACCCACCCGACTCGGTCGTACCGGCCTGACTCGTCCCGCCGGCGGCTGGCGTGTAGTAGAACCCGCCGTCTGGATTCTTGGCGGGGAAGGCGGTTGTATTGTGTTCGCTCTCCAGGTTCTGGCACCGCGACACGAAGGCCAAAGCTCGTTGGATCGCTTCGCTATCGGCTCCGTTTCCAGTCGCTTTGAGAGCTTCGAGCAGAAACGCTGTATTCGACAGATCGGGCCGCTTGTGCTTGCCGTAGCCAGCGCCGCCATATTCCAAATCCGACTCTTCCTTCCCTTCGCTCTCGTCCCACTGGATTCCCTTCACGAAGGCGTCGGCTCGTTTCAGCGTCTTGTCGTACTTCCCGTCGCGGTTGGCTTCCGTGAAACAAAGCACGGCCAAACAAGTCTCGTAATTGCGATAGAGCGAACCTTCTTGATAGATGCCGCCGTCCGGCTGAATCCGCTCGCGGATGTAGGCGAGACTGGCTTCAACGCGAAGGTCGGACGGCGACGCGCCGTTTCGCAACAGCGCGGTCGTCGCGAGCGACGTCACACCCGAGCCGGCGAAAGAACTGTACGAACCATCACTGGCGCGGCCCTTGGTGAGCAGAAAGCTGGTCGCCTTGGCCACCATCGTTTCGTGTTGCCGACGCACCTCGCCAGCCGAAGGCTCTTCGCCCTGGAGCAACGAACCGGCCATCACTAGTCCGAGCAGGACCAGTCCGACGACGTATTGGTGTATGAGCTGACGCATCTTGTCTCTTCTCCCGTCCCCATGTTTCGACGCATTTTCCAGACTTGACGAACCGATTCAGTCCAGCACCGCAAGAATATCCTCTTCACTCATGATAAGCAGCTCGTCACCGTCCACTTCGACCTCGGTTCCAGACCAAGCTGAAAACAGGACGCGGTCGCCTTCGGACACTTGGTGCCCGGCCCGTTCGCCGTCCGGCAGCAGTTTGCCGTCGCCGACCGACAGCACACGGCCTTGCTGTGGCTTCTCTTTCGCGGAGTCAGGCAGCACGATGCCGCCCGCCGTGGTCTCTTCGGCCTCTAATCGCTTCACGACAACTTTGTCGCCTAATGGCACAACTTTCATCCAACCTAACTCCTGTTCAAACATAACTTGCCGCGAGCCGTGAATCACACGCTTCGTCAGGGCAAGCGAAAAAGCGAAGTCGCGATTGTCTCACGCCAAGAGCAGACATTCAAGCGTGTGGTGGGTCGAGCGGGGCAATTCGCGGGACGCAACCCCCACTCGCAAATTGCTTTACAGCATTCAGGCGGGCAATTGCGGCGGGTCACTTGGCTTGATAACGTATCGCCATGTGGAAGATTCTCTTGATCGGAGCGTTCGGCGGTGCCGGCGCGATTTCGCGGTACTTGGTCACCACGCTAGCCGTCTATTGGTTCGGAACGACGTTTCCAATCGGCACTTTGGTCGTCAATGTTGTCGGTTGCTTCCTGTTTGGGCTGCTGTTTCACATGGCTCAAACAACGAGCCTGCTCTCCGACGAATGGCTGCACGGTATCGGCGTCGGTTTCCTCGGCGGCCTGACGACCTTCTCGACATTTGGCTACGAGACCTACGCCCGCTTGGAGAATTCACTTTGGCGAGCTGCCACCGCCAACGTACTACTTAATCTCGTCTTGGGGCTGCTCGCGGTGTGGGCCGGGATCAGCTTGGCAAAGGTGATCGCCCAGCAAATCTGAAGGGCCGTTGTAGTGGTGGCTTCCAGCCGCCATGTTCATTGGCCTTTTGTGGCGGCTGGAAGCCACCACTACTTCGTATTGACTCGCGTCATCTCGAATAGGTTCGTGGCCTGCGGACCGAGGAAGCCTTCGAAGCGAACCAATTCGCCCGTGCTTGAATCGACGACCGGATTCCGCTCCGCCAACTCGAAGTAGGCGTACGACCACGGCATGGTCGTCGGTCGGCCTTGGTCCATCACCGCCACATCGATTGTGACCGCCTGCGTCGCCGATTGCCGCAGCTTCGATCCGGGTTCGCCCTCGATTTCGGCCTTCATCGGGACACCCGCCGCCGCCAAGGCGTCGATGGTATTTTCCAGACTGTTCAGCGCTTCAACGCCATGTGAATTCACCAACGACGTGAAATGATTGACGTTGTAGCCATGCACGAGCACCCACGCGGCATACTGGCTTTCGCGGTTCAGCTTCTCGACCGCTTCCCGCGGCGGCACATCCCACGGCAGCGATTCGACTTGTGCAACCAACTCGTCGAGCAGGGAAGACTTGTCGGGCGAAGCTTCGTTGAGAGCAGCCAGCGATGCCAACGTCTCACGCGACACGGCCGGCCGATGACTGTCTAGCACGTCTTCGATCTCCCGCTGCGATCCGTCGCTTAGCTCCCACGTCTTCAGCTCCGAAACGAACAGCTTCGGAAACTCGGGATGAGTGTGTTGATAGTGGATCGCGTTGAGATGCTTGTCCGGAAAGTCGTACACGCCCGCCGGCCGGTAATCGAGTGCTTCAAACAGCCGAGATAACGACGCGATGCCGGTCGTTGGACATTGATTCGCAAAGGTTCGAAACGCGATGTGGTCATTAAAGAACCTCGCGCCGGCATCTTGGACAATGCGTTCGTAAGTTGCAACGTAAGCGACTCGCCGGCGGTATCGATCCCACAACCGGTCGAACAATTCGAGCGTGAATCGCTCACGTTCGTTGCGAGCTTCGATGTCTTGATGCGGACCAAGCGATCCAAGGCCGTGCTGTGTCGTGTCCATCGTCGCAACCACTCCACTGGCGAACATTGGCAAGCTGCCTGAATTCTCGAGCTTGTCCTAATTCCATTCTACCGTAGGATTGAAGTGGGCAATCATGTCACAAGATCGAGGCATAAATATGTTGATGCGAGACCGCATGAACCACGTGCCGCAAATCGTCACTCCGCTGCCAGGGCCCAAGGCATCCAAACTGATCGCGCTCGACGAGCGCTATACCTCGCCTTCGTATACGCGTGTCTATCCGTTGGCCGTCGCCAAGGGCGAAGGCGCAGTGATCGAAGATGTTGACGGCAATCGTTTCCTGGATTTCAACGCTGGGATTGCGGTTTGCTCGACCGGGCATTGCCACCCGCGGATCGTGAAAGCGATCCAGGAGCAGGCGTCGCGACTCATTCACATGTCCGGAACCGACTTCTATTACGGCCCACAAGCCGAACTTGCTCGCAAGCTTGCCGAACTTGCACCCGGGACAGGCAACAAGCGAGTATGCCTGACCAACTCCGGCACCGAGGCTGTCGAAGCGGCGTTTAAGCTGGCTCGGTATCACACCAAACGCAAACACATGATCGCGTTCTTCGGAGCATTTCACGGGCGAACAATGGGCGCGTTGTCGTTGACCGCCAGCAAAGTCACCCAGCGAGCCGGCTTTGCTCCCCTGATTCCACAAGTCAGCCATGTCGATTATCCGAACTGCTACCGCTGTCCGCTCCAGACGCCCGCCGGCTGTTGCTTCGACTGTCTCGATCAGATCGAAAACAAGCTCTTCAAGCGAACGGTTTCTCCCGACGAGGTGGCGGCCATCATCGTCGAGCCGATTCAGGGGGAAGGTGGTTACATCGTTCCGCCGCCCGAGTTTCAGCAACGCCTAAGATCGCTCGCCCAACGGCATGGCATCCTGCTGATCGCCGACGAAGTCCAGTCTGGCATGGGGCGGACAGGCAAGATGTTCGCAATGGAACACTGGGGCGTCGAGCCCGACATTATCTGCTTGGCGAAGGGAATTGCCTCCGGAATGCCGCTCGGCGCGATCATTGCCCGCGACGAGATTATGGACTGGCCGCCGGGGTCTCACGCCAGCACCTTCGGCGGGAATCCGGTTTCCTGTGCCGCGGCTCTCGAAACGATTGCCTTGCTCGAAGAAGACTTGATCGCAAACGCAACTCGTATCGGCGAGTACCTCATCGGACGGCTCAGAGACCTGCAAACGCGGCAGGAATTGATCGGTGATGTCCGCGGCAAAGGGTTGATGCTTGGCATCGAGTTGGTTCGCGATCGAGAGACGAAGGAGCCAGCGGTCGCCGAACGGAACACGATCGTTCAAGAGTGTTTTCAAAAGGGATTGTTGTTGTTGGGTTGTGGTGCAAGTTCGATTCGCTTTTGTCCACCGCTGGTCATCGACCAGGCCGACGCAGACACCGCTGTCGAGATCTTGGATGAAGTAATGTCAGAGATGCCTCCGGCAAGACGAGCAATCTAAGAAAGTG
>JAQBZB010000084.1 GCA_027622275.1 Planctomycetota bacterium
CGGGTAAATCGGCGCTGGTTCCGTTTTCGGGCTGGTTGCCGCGGGCGATGGAGGGCCCGACGCCTTCCATCGCCGTGTTTTACGGAGCGCTCTCCGTTCACTTGGGGGCGTTTCTGCTGATGCGCGTGAGCCCGCTGTTTGCACTGTCGATGACCTTGCGGATGGCCGTTATCAGCCTCGGCTTGATTTCCGCGCTGTATGCCGCCATTACCGCGCGGGTGCAAACCGATGTCAAGAGCGCGCTGGCGTTTGCTTCGCTCACGCAAGTGGGCATCATCGTCGTTGAAATCGGCCTGGGTTTATACTACATCGCCTTGATCCACATGATCGGGCACGCTTGCCTGCGAACCTTACAGCTGCTGCGGGCACCGACGTTGCTGCGCGACTACAACATGTTGGAGAACGCGATCGGCGACCACTTGCCGCAGGGGAACCGACTCTTGAAGTCCCGCCTGCCGGAGGCGTCCCGCGAATGGTCATCATGGTTATACGTGCTGGCCTCGGAGCGCGGTTACTTGGATGGCGCGATCGACGCATTTGTCGTCCACCCGTTCCGCACGGTGTTCCGCTGGTGTGACGGCAGGGAGAGGCGTTGGACCGACCTGCTTTCGGGCGGCGAATCGCGGGTGTCGGACCAGCTTGATGCACAACCGGAAATGATGGACTAGAGGGATAGCCACGGAAATCACATGATGAAAGAACTTCAACTTCCTTGGCTCGAGTTTGCCATTCTGATTCCGCTGGTCGGATCGCTGGCGGTAATGTTTGTGCGCGATCCGGAAACCGCGTTGAAGAGAACGCTAGTGATTTGCGCCCTGGCTTTTGTCTGTACCGCTGGTGCCTGGCTGGACTTCGGTCGCATGCACGTCTTCGAAGCCCACGACCATTGGAACTTTATCTCCCGCTGGTTTGGTGAAGACTCGGTGGTAGTCGACGAACTCAATGCGCCGCTATTGCCGCTGGCGGCCTTGCTGTATCTGCTGACCGTTGTTTCGACGTTGCGAACCAAAGTCCGCCGGTTTCCCTTTGCGTGGATTCTCTTTTCGGAAGCCGTCTTGTTGGCGACACTCAGTTGCCGGGCGCAGTGGGGTGTAATCGTGCTACTCGCTCTGCAAGCTGTCCCGCCGTTTTTTGAAATGCGCGAACGAGGCCGCTCGACGCGAGTATTTACTCTCCACATGGGTCTATTCATTGCGCTGCTGGCGGGCGGTTGGGCGATGATCGACGTCGAAGGCCCCAAGTCCGAACACTCGATTTGGGCGATCAGCATGTTGATCGCAGCGATTCTGATTCGCAGCGGGAGCGTTCCGGTGCATTGCTGGATGACCGACCTGTTCGAGAACGCCACCTTTTCCACGGCGCTCTTGTATGTGACTCCGATGGCGCGAGCGTATGCCGCGGTACGACTCGTGCTGCCGATTTCGCCCGACTGGGCGTTACAGAGCATCGCGATTGTCTCGTTGATCACGGCCGTGTACGCGGCTGGCATGGCACTCGTCCAGCGTGAAGCGCGGCGTTTCTTCGCCTACCTCTTTCTCAGCAACTCGTCCCTCGTGCTGGTCGGCCTGGAAATGGCAACGCCGATTGGCTTGACCGGCGGTCTGTGCGTGTGGCTCTCGATCGGCATGTCGTTGGCTGGATTCGGATTGACCCTGCGAGCTTTAGAGTCGCGCACCGGTCGCATGTCTCTGGAGAAGTACCACGGCTTATACGAGCACATGCCCGGCCTGGCGGCGTTCTTTTTGCTGACTGGACTGGCCAGCATCGGCTTTCCCGGCACGGTCGGGTTCGTTGGAGCCGAGCTACTAGCGGAAGGCGCGGTCGGCGTTTATCCCGTCGTCGGGATGTTGGTGGTGTTCGCTGGGGCCCTGAATGGAATTGCGGTGCTACATGCTTACTTCCGCTTGTTCACCGGCACGGAGCATCGGTCATCCATTTCCTTGCGCGCCCGCTGGCCAGAAAAAATCGCCGTGCTGACCTTAAGCCTCCTGATCATCGGCGGCGGCTTAGTTCCACAACCCGGCGTACAATCACGATATCATGCAGCCACCGAGATCATCGCGCGACGCCACGTAGCACCAAGTCGGCCACGCGAACATCAAGCAGCACAAGCCGGGGCTTCGTCCACGTCCCTTCCGATTAGAAAGCCTTACGACACATGAGCCATCACAGCCCCACTTATGCCATCACAATCCGTCTCCGTTATCCGGACGAAGCGGGCCAACTGGGTCGTATAACGTCCGCGATCGGCGAGGCCGCGGGATTCATTGGCGCGGTCGATATCGTCAACGTCCGCGACGGACTGATCACCCGCGACATCACGGTTAACGCCACGGACGTGGAACACGGTCTGCGCATCATCCACAGCGTCAAGAACGTAGTCGGAGTCAGCATCGTCAACGTCTCCGATCGCGTCTTCCTGCTGCACTTGGGAGGCAAAATCGAGATCGCGGCCAAGACTCCAATCAAGACGCGCGATGATCTTTCGATGGCCTACACTCCGGGCGTCGCGCGCGTCTGCCGGACGATTTTCGACGACCCGGAAGCCTCCTTCGCGTTGACGATTCGTAAGAACACCGTCGCGGTCGTGACCGATGGTTCCGCCGTGCTCGGCATGGGGAACATCGGGCCGCGAGCCGCGCTGCCCGTGATGGAAGGCAAGGCGCTGCTGTTCAAGGAGTTCGGCGGCGTCGACGCCTTTCCGATCTGTCTCGATACGCAAGACACCGACCAGATCGTCGAGACTGTCTGTCATTTGGCTCCTTCGTTCGGAGGCATCAATCTGGAAGACATCTCCGCCCCGCGGTGCATCGAAATCGAAGAACGGCTCATCTCGCGGCTCGATATCCCCGTCTTCCACGACGACCAGCATGGCACGGCGATTGTCGTCTTGGCGGGTTTGAAGAACGCCTTGAAAGTCGTCGACAAGACGCTCACATCGGCGCGCCTGGTGATCAACGGAGCGGGAGCAGCCGGGATCGCAATCACAAAACTGCTGGCCGCGGCCGGGGCGAAGAACATTGTGGTCTGCGATCGCAGCGGGGCAATCTTCGCCGGACGTAGCGACAATATGAATTCATCCAAGCAATGGCTGGCCGAGCATACGAATCCCGAGCAGCAAACAGGCATCCTGTCCGATATCATTCGTGGCGCCGACGTGTTTGTCGGAGTCTCGTCGGCCGGCGCCTTGCGGCAGTCGGATGTGGCCAGCATGGCTCAGGATGCCGTCGTCTTCGCCTTGGCCAACCCCGATCCCGAGATCCGGCCTGAAGATATCAGCGACAACGTGCGCGTGATGGCCACCGGCCGCTCGGACTATCCGAATCAGGTCAACAATGTACTCTGTTTTCCGGGACTGTTCCGCGGCGTGCTGGACGTGCGAGCGAGCCGCGTGAACGACGAGATGAAGTTGGCTGCCGCCGACGCGATTGCCGGAATCATCGAAGCGAACGAACTCCACCCCGATTACATCATTCCAAGCGTCTTTGACCGCCGTATCGTCCAAGCCGTTGCCAAGGCCGTCTCGGACGCTGCGCTCGCCACCGGAGTTGCCCGCCGGCGGCAAAAGCCGGCGTTTCAAATTGCCTAACCCCAAATGCACTCCAAACGACGGAGAAATTCCACCCATGTCCGATGACCGTGAACCCACGTCTGTCGCCGACTTGAAGGACAAACCTGCTGGCGATCTGGCCGGATTCTTTAGGTACGCCAGATATGACATCGTTTCCGGGCTGCTGGTGTTTCTGATCGCGTTGCCTTTGTGCCTGGGGATCGCGTTGGCCTGCGGCTACCCAGCGATCGCCGGTATCTTCACGGCGATCATTGGATCCATTCTCACAACCTTCATCAGCAACTCGGAATTGACCATCAAAGGACCAGCCGCTGGTCTGATTGTGATTGCGGTCGGCTGCGTGGAAGCGTTTGGAGGCAAAGGATTCATGGGGGAAGTGACGCCGACGGATGTGGACGCCTACCGCATGGCATTGGCGGTCGGGGTCGTGGCGGCTGTGTTACAGATCGTGTTTGGTTTGTTCCGCGCAGGTGTTCTGGGCGAATTCTTTCCACTGGCCGCGGTCCACGGCATGCTCGCCGCGATTGGTGTGATCATCATGGTCAAGCAGATTCCGATCGCACTCGGCGTTAAAGGAGCTGGGGGCGAACCGCTGGAGATGATTAAAGAGATTCCGCACTACTTCGAGGAGATGAATCCAGATATCGCGCTGATCGGCGTCGTCGGCGTTCTCATTATGTTTCTCTGGCCGTGGGTGCAAAAGCTGCACGGCGCATTGAAGGCCGTGCCCGCCGCGATGGTCGTGCTGCTGGTAACGTTGCCAATGGGAATGTACTTCGATTTGCTGCATACTCACACCTACAGCTTTCATGGCCGTTCGTACGAACTCGGCGAGTCGTATCTGGTCAACATGCCCGACCGCATGTTCGGCATGTTCGACTACATCACGACTCCCGACTTTCGCGCGTTCGACGGCGATCACCTGATGACCGCACTGCCATGGGTGTTTATGTTTTTTGTGATCGGAAGTCTTGAGTCGTTACTGTCCGCCAAGGCGATCGACATCATTGATCCCTGGAAGCGCAAGACGAACCTGGATCGCGATATGGTGGCGGTCGGAGCCGGAAACCTGGCGTGTGCCTTCGTCGGTGGACTGCCAATGATATCGGAGATCGTGCGTAGCAAGGCGAACATCGACAACGGAGCCCGCACGCGTTTCGCCGACCTGTGGCACGGTGTTTTTTTGTTGCTGTGCGTGGCGTTGATTCCAACCGTATTGCACCGCATTCCGCTCGCCGCACTCGCCGCAATGCTGATTTATACCGGTTTTCGTTTGACCCATCCCAGGGAGTTTTTGCATGTCTATGAGATCGGTAAGGAACAACTGCTGATCTTTGTGTCCACGCTGGTGGGTGTCCTCGCCACGGACCTGTTAATTGGGATCGGCATCGGCATTGGCGTCAAGCTGTTGATCCATGTGATCAACGGGGTGCCGGTGTGGGCGTTGTTCAAGTCGTATCTCGACGTTGAATTGCGAGACGACAATACCACCGTCATTCGCGCTCGATATTCGGCCGTCTTCAGCAATTGGATTCTTTTTCGTCGCAATATTATTCGCCTGGGATTGGTCGAGCGGCGGAACCTGATTTTGGACTTTACCAAGTGCAAATTGGTCGACCACAGCGTGATGGAGAAGCTTCACGAGTTGGAACGCGACTTCGAAGACGCTGGGCTCCATATGGAAATGACCGGGCTGGAAGGGCACAAGCCGTTGTCCCACCACGGCTTCGCTGCGCGAAAGCGGGCGATGAGCCGGCTTCGGCGAGTCACCGTCGTGGCAGATAGCGCATTGCAGGCTGAGTTGACCGCGAAGTTCGCAGAATTTGGCGCCTCGGGCTACACCGCCGTTCCTTGTTACGGCGCCGGCCGTAGCACGCTGGCCCATGGAAACGACTCGTCGAATTCACAGACGCGGATCGAAGCCGTCGTTCCGTATGAGATCGCCGATAGCATTATGGACTACCTGCAAGCGGTGTCGCGTGAGCATCGTTTGACCGCGTGTTTGGAAACCGTCGAAGTGCTACAGCACGAAAGCTTCTGAAACGCTCGGATCGCAAGTTTCCGTCGTTTTGTGCGGCTACGAGGGGCGTTTCAACTCGTACCGCTTAATCTTTCGGTCTAATGTCGATCGTTCGATGCCCAGAATCTCGGATGTCTTGCTCTTGTTCCACTCCGTGGACTTGAGAGTGGCTTCGATATGTCGACTTTCGACGTCGGCCAAGGAAGCGGGTTCGTAGTTGTGACGAGACGATAACGCCATCTCGCCCGATTCGCTGGCCGTCGCCAGGTTCGAGAGCGTGAGGTCTTCGGCGTCGATGAAGTCGCCTTGCGACAACAGCACCGCACGTTCGATCACGTTCTTCAACTCGCGAATATTTCCCGGCCAGCGATAGCGCTCCATCAACTCCATTGCCTGTGGCGTGAACCCGAACAGCTTGCGGCCTGTTTCCTCACTGAATCGTTCGAGGAAATGATTGGCCAGTTCCAGCGTGTCGCCGGGGCGTCTTCGCAGGGGCGGGACGTTGATGTCGACGACGTGCAATCGGAAGTACAGGTCACGTCGGAAAGTGCCTTCCCCGACGGCTTTCTCCAGGTCGCGGTTGGTCGCCGCGATCACACGCACATCCACTTTGATCTGCTGGCTGCCGCCGACACGTTCGAAGGGATGCCCCTCCAAGACGCGCAAAAACTTGCTCTGAATCGTCGAACTCATCTCGCCGATTTCGTCGAGCATCAGCGTTCCTTGGTGAGCCGCCTCGAACTTGCCGATCTTCCGTTCCGTCGCACCGGTAAACGCACCGCGCTCGTGGCCGAACAGTTCGCTTTCCAGCAGCGACTCCGAGAGCGCCGCGCAGTTCAAGCAGACAAACGGCCCTTTTTTTCGTGGACTCGAATAATGAACGGCTCGTGCGACCAGTTCCTTGCCGACGCCACTCTCTCCGCGAATTAGCACCGTCGCACGACTTGGCGCGGCTCGCCCGATCTCCTGCTGCACCTGCATGATCTGCGGGCTGGAGCCGATCAGTTCGCTTTCGACACCAAGCTGCTGCCTGAGCTGCCGGACTTCGCTGCGTGTTTGCGTCAGGTTCTCGGTCAGCTCTTGTTTCGTTTCGAGGTTCTTCAGCGCCAGCGCCACGTTATCGGCCACGGCCAACGTGAACTCCAGGTCATCGGCATCGAGGGTCTTGTCGGCCGAGGCGGCATACAAGTGAATCAGGCCGAAAACGCGTTTGCCCTGCCGGATCGGTGCGCAAATGACACTGCTCGCGACAAACAATCCTTTGCTATCGCGGATGCTAAGCGCACTATCACCCTCGATGTTTCGCGCCAACACCGCTTCGCCGTCCCGCAGAACCATCGATGCCAGAAACTCCGACACGCGATGGTATCTCGATTCGCCATCGGTTCGCGATGCCACGACCTCAAGTGCGTCGTGAGTTGGAGTCGCTTCTTCGATACGCGGTCCGACGAGTACCGCTCCGGCATCGACGTTGGTTCCCTCAAAGACCCCATCCAGTGCCAGGTTCGCGACGGCGATCACGTCTGTCTGCTGGGCCAGCTCGAACGCCAACCGGCACAGCTTCGTAGCGGCTTGGCCAACTTTGGGCACCGAGGCGACATCGACTTCGAACTTGCGTTCCAAAAACTTCGTCTGGCCGCGACGATGAGTGATGGTGGTTGGTTCAAACGAATCGAGAACGTGTGAGTCGCTCAATCCAATAAACACGGCTCCAGAAACCGTCTCGCGGCCGTCCTGGCTCGGCGGCTCCTCCTCGATGTCGACGAACGCCTTTGACAAATCGTGAACGAACGCCATCTGGCAATGTGCGATTCTGACCACGTCGCCCGGACTGAGGGCGTGGTCACCGTGGATCCCATCGCCCCGCACGATCGTCCCATTCCGACTGTCCAAGTCACGAATTGTCCATTCGCCGCCGGTCAGAAAGACCTCGGCGTGATTGCGGCTGCACCGCTCGTCTTTGATGACGATTTCGTTGGTGGATCCCCGGCCGATCGTGACAGTGCGTCCCGGCGTGAGCCGAAAGACATCTGTCCACTTCGTGCCTTCACGGATGACGAGATAGGCTAACATGGTTTGTAGCATTCACCTTACATCGCGTGTCACCCGATCTGCAACTGGCCGCTGCCGCCCAAGTCGAGATGGTGGCGGGCGAATCGGGAGGGCGAGGCTCCCGCCGAGCCTTTCACCTCGTTCCCAGGCTCCTGCCTGGGAATGCCATGCCTCGCAGGCTCCCGCCTGCTCCACTTCGCCAGGCGAGGCCAGGGCTCACGAGCGGCGCGTTAATAGCCAGAGCCTGTGGAACGGACACTAAACCGGCACTGTTTAGAAAGAATGACTCTTTCTTGAATTACTCGCAGTCCAAGGTTATCCTAGACTAGTTGCCTTAGTATCTAGGCGCAACCACTTTAGCGTCACCGAAGCTTGGCCATGTCTCGCGGTTGGAGTCCGACGGATCAACCCGAGGCGGCTTGGTGACGTGGGGGGCTGCAAAACCATTACCAGGAGTTCCGACATGTTACGTCGTGTTTTAATGTCACAACGGATTTGCCGCGTCGCCGTTGCGGTCGCGTATCTCGCCAGCTTGTGCAGTCCGGCGATGGCTGGCCATCAGAACTTCCGGAATAATTCTGTCGGTGGTGTATCGATCGACGTCGAAGGCGTTGTCGGGCCGCCCAGCGACAGCGGGCGTAAACTGTTCCTGGAACAACTTCGCAAGGAAGTCAAGGCGGCGGAAGGTGCGCTGAACACGCCCGTCGAATTGCGGATGGTGTCGTTGCGAGCCCTCGAAGCTGCTTGCGAAGACGCGTTGAAAAACAATCTGGGGCAACTGCCGGATGAAGTGAAGTTCCTCGCCGGGCTGCAACGAATTCAGTACGTGTTTGTCTATCCCGAAGAGAACGACATTGTCTTGGCGGGCCCTGGCGAAGGGTGGCGAGTTGCTGACGACGCAACGGTGGTCGGCGTGACGACGGGCCGGCCCGTGCTGCACCTGGATGACTTCTTGGTCGCAATGCGAACCGTGCATGAAGCCCGTCGCGGTGGCATCAGCGTGTCGATCGATTCGACCGCCGAAGGTAACCGCAATTTGCAAAGGCTGTTTGATTCTCCGCAAGGCCGCCCGCAGAATCCAACTCCTCAATTCGTCGCCGCCGTGAAGCAAGCCTTTGGTCCACAGGTGGTGACGCTAACGGGTGTGCCCGAAACGAGTCACTTTGCTCGCGTCTTGGTCGCCGCCGATTACCGCATGAAGCGGCTGGCGATGAACTTGGAAAAGTCGCCGGTGCGCGGTCTCGGCAGTTATCTCGAGATGATCAAGAGCGGCAAGGGCGCGGGTGACGTGAATCCGCGCTGGTGGATGGCTTGCAACTACGAACCGCTCGCCGCGAGCGAGGACAAATTGGCGTGGGAGCTGCGCGGGCCCGGTGTCAAGGTTATGACCGAAGACGAGTACGTCTTGGCAAACGGCGATGTGGCCCCGGCTGGCAAGGTGAATAAACTCGCCCAAAATTGGGCCGATAACATGACCGCCAAGTACGACGCGCTGTCGGCCGCCGATCCCGTCTTCGGCGAGTTGCGGAACTTGATGGATATGTGCGTCGTCGCCGCGTTGATCGAGAAGGAACGGCTAGGCGAAGTGGCGGGATGCAGCTTGCCGCTGCTCACCGGCGCGTCGTCGGAACTGGCTCTGGAAAAGTGGAATGCCGCCAAAAAGATCTCGCCGGAAGTCAGCTTCCTCAAAATTCGCAACGCCTGGGTCGTCTCGGCATCCGGCGGCGTTCAAATCGAATCGTGGCAAGTTGCCAGCCGCGCTGAAACCGACTCGAACGTGACCGTGGTCCGCCAACGCGCCGCCCCCAGCAGCAAGTCGCTGTGGTGGCAATAGCTAACGAAGCGGACGTTCGGTAACCGGCGTTCCCCGCAAGTTAACCCAGCGTACGGTTGGGAACGTCGTTGCCGCGTGAACGAAGTAGCCATCGACCAAGCCGGATTCGGCTGCCTCGACCCGGTTCGTATTGGCAGGCAGCGGTGTCGACTTGAAGAGCACGAGTTCCCGCGCTTGCAGCTGGCTCGCGACGTAGGCCGCAATCGAATCGCTGGTCACACTCCAGCTGTGGGGCAAGCGGCACTCCGGCAGTGTCAACGTCTCCCACGGATCGAGCACGACAACTCCGCGACTCACAAGCCGCTCACGAACATCGTCGAGCGAATGAAGCACTTCCGTTTCGTGAAGCAAGCCGGCTAAAAGTTCCGCCGACACGCGCATGGCTTCGAGCGACAGCCGATGGGAAGCCGCATCGCCGAGGGCGAACGTTGCGTCCGCTTGCCGAACCTCATCCGCGAACGGCCCTCCGCCCGCGATGAGCACGTTGACGCCCGGTTGGCTGTCCAGCCAACAGCGCAAGGCCGTCGGTAAATCCGCGAAATCGAACAAGCTTCCGCCGACTTTGGCCACACGCAGAAACATGCGACTCATAGACCCGCTGCCTCACGCGCGAGAACGGCGAGCGCGTGAGCCGGAGCGCAACGCGAAGCGGCGAGACCGATCTCGGTCGCCAGATTCAATTGCCTCCACGGCAGTCCGGCACGTTCGATCGCGGTCTTGGCTGCAAAGGCACCGTGCCCCGATAGGACGACCAACGCCGGCTCGAACGAGTGAGCCGCAATCACTTGTTGGACACCGTGCAGAATCGCCTGAGTGAACGCATCGGCAACGGACTCGGCTGCCAGGATGGCATCACGATGGTTGAAGTCCCCGCCGTCCGCACAAAGCATTCGCGCGAGACGTGTCCTCGAGGCAGCTTTCGTTGCCGCACGCCCATCGGCGGTATCGTGGTTCATCGGCTGTTCGGTCAATTGACCCAGCAAAGTGTAAACGTCGCGGGTTGTCGCGAAGCACTCGCGCGCGATCGGGCAATGTTGCCCGCGATACGGCAGCTCAGAAACAAGAGCACAGACCGGGGTTCGTTCGACCCCCGCGTAGATGAGTTCACCCCGAAGCAGTCGAGCCGTATCGGATCGCTGAGTCGTCACTGGTTCACCGTCGAGCAACGGAATCACGTCGCAGGTCGTCGAGCCAACGTCGATCAATAAACTCGGCTGGTTTTTAGTGAAGCGGGCCGCGAAGCGAGCGAGCGCGTGCCAGTTCGCCGCCGCGACGGATGCGGGGCGACTCTTCGCCACTTGCAGCGTGACTAGCGAACCGTCACTCTGGTAAGCGCGGGTGTGCCGCCCATCCGCCGCCTGCTGAAGCGCGTCGAGAATGAACGCGACGCCTGTAGCTTTGTTCTCGAAGCAGTCCGCCAACTCGCCAGTCATCGTCACTGCCAGGTGATCGCAAGGCGGCGATTGTGCGATCAATGTCCGCAACTCCTGAGCGAGATGATCTGGTTCGCGCCACAACGCAAATGGAAACGACTGGGCATGCCCAAGCCCGTCGGCCACTTTCAGGTTCGCCCCGCCGATGTCTAATGCCAACCATTGCATATCGGTCGCTCGCTGCTGCTTCAACCTTGGAGAATCGTCCCGTCCGCCGAGAATTCTACCGGTTCGGCGTCGAAGCACAAATCCGGCGTCTCTCCCTCCGCCGCGTCGATCATCGCCGACGCAAGGTTGCAACGTGCGAGCCGCCGCAGTCCGACGTACGAAGTTGTCATCCGCGGATTCAGCTCGAGCACCGCATCAAACTCGCCGGAAGAGCCGAGAACCATATCGATTCCGATGTAGCCCCGGCAACTCGGCAACGTCCCGGCGACCTTGAGCGCAAGTCGTTCCGCTCGAACCCGCAGCGGTTCGTCGAGCGGTACTTTGCCACCGCGGTAAGCGAACGAACCGTCTTCGGCAAGGTGTTGTCGACAGGCGGGCAAAGCGATCGGCGAGTTCGGACCGCATAAGACCGCGACGCTGGCTGGCGTCCCCGGCTGAAACTCTTCGAGGCGATAGGTGCCCGCCGGAATTCTCGGAAAAGACCCGCGATTCTCGATCCGCTGAATCCCTTGCGATCCCGCGCCATCGTGCGGCTTGAGGATCGCGGGAAAACGCAACGCCGCGGGAATCGGACTGCCCGCGGAGAAGCGATAACCGTGCGGTGTCCGAATGCCATGCCGCGCCAGATGTGCGATCGTGCTTTCCTTGTAGGTCCCCAGCTCAACGATCCGAGAATCGGGGCCAAGCAGTCTGCCGCCGAGTTCTTCCACGCGACGCGTTCGATTGAGCAAGTGCTCATCGAATTCAGGCGCGATAACGATCGTCCAAACTGCGGACGCGGCCAGCGAATCGAATTGCGAAGACTCGTCTTCTGCATTCGTTACCGGATAGATATTGATCCCTGAAGAATCGGTTCTCGTGAGACGTGCGTCGCCCAGTGCGACGACTTCGGTATCCGGAAGCCGAGCGAAGTCTTCAGCAAGACTCGCGAACATGGCGGCACCTTCGCACAACAGCGACCCCGCTGGGACTTCGCCCGGAGCCGCCGAGAACATTCCGCCGCCGGTGACGAACTCGTAAAGGAAAATTCTTAAGGCCATAAGCTTGCGGCAAGGCGTGATACGTAATGCGCTGTCACGACTAACAGTTGGGGTTGGCTTGCGGTCAATTGTGGCACTGCCCCGCGGCACGAAAGGCGCGGAATTGAACGTTCCACGCTCAATCTCAGCTGTGACAGCGCACTGCCTTCGTGATCACGAAGTGTAACGCTGGCTTGAGAGAAGTCCATCCGGTCCGGCTCGATGACTTCGTCGCGGTAGTGATCGCTCCGGCGATCGAACTGCTTCAGGATCGCGATTGCGAGTCCCTCCGCACCTTCCGATTGAATCTCGGTGACGGTGGCGCTTTGACGTCGCTCGCGACGCACCGAGCGTGGCTGGTCGGCCAGCAAGCGATCGAATCGTTCTTGCTGCTCCGGCGTCAACTCGCGGTAGTCCCGATCGCGCAGGCAGATTCTAAACTGCTCGATCGTCTGCGGATCGGCGAGAGCTTGCTCGGCGTTCTGCTTCTTGGTGTTGCGTTTCGCATCGAAGATCGCCAGGCGAGTGCTTTGAGCTGCGTGGCATCCTTCTCCTTCTGGAGAGTCGTCACGCACTCCTCGTGCGTCGCCACGAGGCGACGGAACTCGGCTTGCAATCGTGGATGTCCAGATCGCCGGCGTCGAGCTGCTCAAAGAAGGTGCGGTAGTCTGTGAGGGTAAAGGGCCGGTGCTGTGGTTCGAGTGACTCCATGCCTTCCGGGTTCTGGGAGTCACGAGAATCCGGCACGCGATCCTGCTCAGAGAAACCGCCCGCGGGTGTGCGAGACGCCTGGTCGGCAAGCTGCGAGAGCGGTGCCGTGTCACGGTCCGCATCCGTCGCCTCGACGGCCGGATAGATTTACCCGATGGCGAACCAGATGCCGTCAGTCCGCTCTTGGAAGCTGACACGCACTTCCCGGTTGGCCAGCGAGATGCCGACAACTTCGCCGATCTCCAGTTTGTCGCGGGCGAAAAATACCTCGACGGTGTCACCGCGCCGGATCACGAAGCGGTGTGCCGGGCCATCGATATCCGAGCTAATGCGATCAACGGTGATCGTGTCGCGATTCTCTTCCGGCTTCGGCTATTCGTAGTGCGGCAAGTTATCGAACGCGAATTGCCGATCGGGACGGACGAGCGGCGGAGCCGCTGCGGGAGGATTCACCTCGGAAGGAGGAATGGGCTCGTTGCCGTGGATGTTGGCTGCAGCCGGTGCCTCCAGCGAATCATGCTCTACATCAGTCATCCGTCAATCGTGTGTCATTTCGCACACAATGTAGACGGCACTCTCCGTGTGCGGAATTCGGCACACGGAGAGTGCCGTCTACAATTTTGCTGTCGCAGACCTGACGGGGTTTGACTGTGGATCGCCGTCCAGGGATTCGCCCGGATAGCCAAGTGCCGATTGCAACTCGCGGATACCGACTTCGCCGCTTGCTGCTTGGAGACAATCAAGCACGCGGGGACGAAGCGACTGAGCGATTTGCTCGACGTCTTGATCCGCGGCGGGTTGTGGTGAGCTGCTGCTGTCTCGTGGGGCGGCGGGTTCATCGGTTTCCCGAATGTTCCCAAAACCCAGCGTAAGTTGGCGAGGCATTGGAGGCAGAGTCTGCCACGGCGGGAAAGCGCAAGCAACCAATTCCTCGACGAATCCGGCTGCCGGTCAATGTAGCCCATCACTCTCCGTGTGATGATTGGCAAAAGACACAGTGAAGTCCTTCTCGCTAACCGTGGCCTCCGCCGAAAACCGTCCGATTCGTTTGACGCCCCGCAACGCGATTGTAAACTTCCACTCCCATGTCGGAAGAACTCGTTTCTCAAATCGACGAGCTACGCCAAAGTCTCGACGATCACCGCGAGGAACTGAGAACACTTTGTGAGGCGGTCAATGAACTTCGCGATAGGCTGTGCAACATCTAACCGCGAATTTGCCGGACTTGATTCGATAGTGCGAGCGAGTGCATCGGCGCATTTTAAAAAAACCGCTCAATCGGAGGCGGGGTTCGAGACCGAGAGCTTGCTGAGAACTTGACATTGGCTATTCGTCTTGGGCCGGGCGGTTGGCCTCTTGTTCGTGGATGAAGGCGAAGGCTTGGCGGGTCACATGTTCAAGCACGGGCAGTTCGTCGCGCATAAAGTTGCTGGAATTGTGCCAGGCACCTTCCTTGTCCTTGTAGCGATTTTGAATGCTGACCGAGAAATAGGCCCGATCCTTGTCGCTCGTGTTCTCGAACACGGAAGCGGAAATCGTCCGATGTCGGAACGTGGTCACCGGGCTGCGTTTGGAGTCGGTCGCGTCGTCGGCCTCAGGGGTTTCCTTGGGCATGATGAAAGTGGGAAATAGACAAAGGATCGGATCGTAGCAGGCACCGCAGGACGGCGCAAGCAAGATTCGCGACTGACTCGAATTGGTACCGCGATGGACAGCTGCCGGAAAACACGCCACAGACCAAACTGCTACACACAGGGGCTCGTCACGATTTGCCTACCGGAGTTGGCCACCCGCGTCCTCCGCTAACACGTTGCAGAAACAACTTGCGGCACCCTGCAAGAGGAGCTAACCCGGCGCAAGAGGCTTGAACTGCGTCTCAGGAAGGGTGAGTGGGCAGACTGCCAAACGAAGATCGATTTGATCGGTTTTGTGTTGCTTCCGAATACTTCCACTCTTCGCGCATCCGGGATACAGTTCGCAAAACGGCAATCAATCCTTTTCGGGCACTCATATTCGGAGGTGCTTAAGTTGACGGAGACACATCGAGGAAAGCGGGTTTTAATCACCGGCGGGACGGGTTCCGTCGGCCAGGCGTTGATCGAGGAGTTCTGTCTGGAAGGATACACACCCGTATTCCAACATTGCAGTAATGACGTGCGAGCAAACGAACCGCGTCTGAAGCACGGCATCGACTGCTGGAAACTGGACTTTTTGTCAGACTTCTCCCTGCCGCATGCCGAGTTTGACGTCGTACTAAACAATGCTGCAATCAATATTTGCGACGAGCAGACTGTCGATGTCCCGATTGACGCATGGCGAAAAACCCTTCGGGTAAATCTTGACGCGCCGTTTCGAATCATCCAAGCATGTCTTCCCTGGATGATCGCACAAGGTTGGGGTCGGATTGTTAACATTTCCTCGATCTACGGATTACGTGGTACCGAAGACAACCTGCCTTACACTGTGTCGAAGCATGGTCTCAGTGGGCTGACAAAAACAGTCGCGCACGAGTATGCCGACCGTAAAATAACTTGCAACGAAATCTGCCCAGGGCCGATTCAATCCGAACTCATGGAAAGAATTGCGAAACGTGACACATCCGATCAAGGCCCAACGCTAATCGACGAACATTGCTCAGATTTTACCATTAGCGTTGATTAGCGTTCCCCCCTCTCGGATCGTGCAGTGAAGTTGCAATCAAGGTGCGGACGCATTTTGTGTTTCCACCGTAATCGCCATCACGACCGGTGCGGTGCCATCGGGGCCTTTGACGAGCTGCAACTCTTCGATCACGGCGTCTCGTTGTGGTTGGATGGCGAGGTAGCGAATCTGCTTGCCGCGCAGGTCGAACGCGAACTCCGATTCCGGCACGTCGACGCGGCGGATGTAGTCGGCGAAGTGGATGCCGTTCTTCAAGCCATGGTCCTCCGTTTGTCCGTCCGCATAACGCAGCCGAACGATCATCGAGACCGTGCCCTGCTCGCCGAACGGGCTGCCCCAACCGCTCACGCCGCTGAGAAAGTGGATCGCTTTGGCCGACGTATTCACCGGCAGCGACACTTGCTTCGGCATGTTCGGCGGGAATTTTCCATGGGGTCCGTACGGCAATACGGCGTTCGGCACCCTTGTCCCTTGCGGATCGACCAACTGGAAGGGCACGCCCGCGAACGTCTTGGGCATCCAGTCCTGGAAGATCAACGCTTCGGCCAGGACGTCCTCGTTGACAAACATCCCGCGCGTGCTGACGCTCGTCGCGACTTTCCGCAAGTCGAGCGCCACGAATCGCCCTTTCGCCGTCAGAAACTCCAGCAAGTTGACGATGTCTTCGTCGGAAGCTTGCTTCTCGAATCCCTCGGGCATCAGCGACTTGCGCGACGACACCAGTTCCTCGATCTCCGTGCGTTGGATCGCGTGGCGCTTCGCCTCGGCGTCGATCAACTCCAGCGACGTCCGCGTCTCGCTGGCCAACATGCCGGTAAGCACGAGGCCATCGTCCGTCAGAATCGTGTAGATGCGGAAGTTGCCTTCGACACTGCGGCTCGGGTCGAGGATGTGGGTCAGCAGCTCGGTCTTGGGATGCACGGCCATGCCCGTCAAATCGGGGCCGATGTTCTCGCCCTCGCCGCCGTGCTTGTGGCACTTCGCACACTGCTTCTTGAAAACTTCCTTGCCGAGCGCGGGATCGCCGCTCAGTTTCACCAGCCGCAACTTTTCGTGCAGCACTTTCTCGCGGTCGGGGTTCGGCAATCCGCCGCTCGCCGCGAGCAGCTTCCTTGCCCGCGCTTGCAACTGCTTGTCCGGGTGATTGCTCAAGGCTTGCTTTTGGTCGAGCTTCAAGTCAGCCAACGAGATCGGTCCCGACTCGATGCCATCGAGCAAAGCACTGGTGGTCTGGGGCCTCGACAACAACACGCGAATCGCTTGCTCGCGAAGTCCAGGCGTCGTTTCCGCGGCCAGCTTGGTTAACGCGACTCCCGCTTCGGACGCCGTGCTGGCCGTGATCGAATCGATCAGCTTGGCCGCCAAGTCCGGCGCGGTTTGCGGTGTGACGAGTTTAAGCAAACTCGCGACGACCGCGTTGTCATCCGCGCGGAAGCGAACCAGCTGGTTCGCGGCGGCTGCGCGATCGTTGACCGAGAGCCGATTGTCGCGAATCGTGTCGAGCAGCGTTTTCACGATCGCGCCGGCGTGTTTTTCCAGCTCCTTGCTTCCCCACAGCGAAGCGAGCTGCAGCAGCTGCGCCTTCGAGCCGGAGGGCGCTCGTTCCAACAGCGCGACCAGCGCCTTCTCGGCTTCGCTCGATACTTTCACGCGATGCGACTGAGGCCAACCTTTGACAAACCCTTCCAGCGCCGCGCCGACCAGCCGCGAGTCCGCCTTCGCAAGTGCTGCGACGATCGGTTCGATGCTGCTGGCTTCCGGTTTGCCTCGGGCGATGTGTTCGGCAACGATCGTCGCGATCGGCAACGACTTGCCCCCCAATGGGTCCGACTTGTCATTCGGCTGCAAAGCAGGATCTGCGAGCGACAGGAGAAACGGTACGGCATGGGCCGCGGCGGCGGCAGTCAGCGCGTCGGCGATCCAGCGGTCCGCGACCGTTGGCGGATGACGCACCAGTGCCGCGATGGCTTGCGCTGCCTTGTTGTCTTCCGGCATGTCGGACAATGCGAGAGCCGCCGCCAAACGGACTTGAGGATCGCTGTCCGTTAGGGGTGAAAGAAACTTCACCGAATGACGGTCGATGATATCCCACCAGTAGTCCACGATCGCCGTGACCGATGCCTTCGTCGGCGGCAAGACAGCGACCGCATTGCGTCGCACGCCCGCTGATGGATGGAACAATGCGCCCCACACCGCCTTGAACGGTTCACCGCCAGTATCTTCGAGGACGCCCAATCCTTTCAGCGTCCACAAGGCATGCATGGCACCGACGTTCAGTCCGACGCTGTCCACCGACTTGTCATTTACTAACGCGATTAGCTCCGGCACGACATCCGGTTCGCCGCGCTCGACGAGCAACCGTTGAGCCTGTTTGCGCCAGAGCATCGTTGGATGGCGCAGTGCGGCAACCAGCTCACTTGGCGATGCGTCATGGAGTGACGGCGCGATGTTCGCATCTTTCTGGCCTTGATCTCCCTTGTAGACGACGCGATAGATCCGCCCGTGCTTCTTGTCTCGCAGGTCCGATTCGTAGGCGTTTCCTTTGCCGGTCTCGAAGCCGTGCGGCGTGGGGTTGTGTTGGACGATGTAGTTGTACCAATCCAGCACCCACACGTTGCCGTCCGGTCCGACTTCGGCCATGATCGGCGCGGACCATTCGTCGTCGCTCGCGATCAGGTTGCAAGGACTCGTCGAATGGAAGTCGGCGCCGTCGCGCCGCAGCTCGAACGTCCCCACCAGATGTCCCGTCGGACCGCATACAAACGCCGTCCGATTCCACCACGTCGCCGGATACGTACGAGCCGTGTAGAGCGCGTGGCCTGCTCCGGCCGTGTAGCCGCCGAACTGGTCGACTTGCCGCACGCGATCGGTAATCGGTTTGAACAGGAAGGTGTCGGCGATCGAACCGAGTTGCTCGGGCGACCAGCCGCGGACTTGCTCGTATTAGCGGTTGGCGATCGGCATGTAAACGCTCGGGTTGTGATTCGCCGTCGACCCGAAGACGAGTCCGTCTTCACTGAAACCGAGTCCCCAGGTGTTGTTGTTGGTCGAGCGAACGAACTCAAGGTCTGTCACCGTGGGCGGATCGGTGTTGCTCAGACGGAAGCGAAAGAAGCCCATGCGAAACGCTTGCTGCTGAACGCCGTCGATCACGGGCGCGGAGTTGTTGTAGCCCTGCATGGCCCAGATCCAGTTGTCCAGGCCGTATTGAAAATTGCTCACGCCGCCGTGCGTGTCGCCGAGTGCCCAGTTCGAGATCAGCACCTGGCGGACGTCGGCCTTGTCGTCGCCATCCGTATCTTTCAGGTACAGCGTCTCGACGCCATTCTGCACGATCGCTCCGCCACGATAGATCACGATCGCTGTCGGAATGCTGAGTTGCTCGGCGAAGACCGTGAACTTGTCGGCTCGGCCATCGCCGTCGGTGTCTTCGCAGATCCGAATCCGGTCGCGGCCTTTGCCCTCGGGCTGTAGCTCGTTGGGATAGTCATACGTCTCGCAAACCCACAGCCGTCCGCGCGCGTCCCAGTTCATCGCGATCGGCTTGCCGCCCAGATCCGGATCGCTGGCGAACAGCTGCATTTCAAAGTCGACGGGCGTGACGTAATGCTTGATCGACTCGTCGGCGGGCAGCGGCAGTTGCATCGCCGTCCGCGGCTCGCCTTGCACGCCCCACTTGGCTCCCGGCGTGTAGTTCGGGATCTTCGGCCCGACGTCGACATACTCGAAAGGCTTCACATCTGTCCGCAGAGGTGTCATCTCGGGGACGTCGAAGTGGTTCGCATCGTCGAAGTCCGGCACGTCCAAGACATCGGCCCCACAGGCCCAGCGGATGCCGCGTTCGATCAGGTTTTGAAAGCCGGCTTGCCCCCACGTCCGCTCGTCGTGTCCCCACGCGGTATAGAAGACTCGCCCTTCGCCATGCGTGCGAACCCAAGTCCAAGGCTCGCGCGTTTGCCCTTCCTCCTGCGGCCCTTCGACTCGGTATTCCAAAACCACGCGATTCTCTTCGTTATGCAGGTAATGGATGTAGCTCTCATCCCAGCTGGTAAAACCTCGAAAACCTTTCATGATCGGATGCTCGGTCGAAGCGAGCTGCGTCGCGAAGACACCGGTGCCGTGCCGCTTGAACTGCCCGCCCATCAACGCCACGACTTCGGGCGAGTTGCGGAAGCAATACGTCGCGCAGTGCAGCGGGATGAATCCTTTGCCCGACGCGACATACTTCAACAGCACTGCGGCTTGTGCCGGTGCAATCTCGTCGATGTTGGCATATACGATCAGCCCGTCGTACTTGTTGAGCGTATCGGGCCGCAAGGAATTCATGTCGTCGGTGTAAATCAGCTCGATGCCGCGTTGTTTCAACACCGGCTCCAGCTGCCGAAACCGATCCGCCGGCCGATGATGGCCGTTGTCACCCAGGAATAGCAGCTTCAGTTCAGCCGATTCCGCAGAAGAAACGACGACGCCGAACACGAGGCAGCTTAATAGGAATCGCAGGCCGGATCGGCGTTGCGTCAAGACGCGTTGCATTCTTCTCGCTCCAGGTGTTTGTCTGTACTTCGTTTAACGGCAAGCCGCAGGCGTACGCTCCTCCCCGCCAGTGACGTACGCCTGCGGCTTGCCGTTAAACGACTGCTGGGCAACCGCGTACACATGCATCGCTCGACCGGAGTCAACCATTCTACTCGCAATGCAGCCGCTTGCTACCGATGCTCCCATTCGCATCGCGGGACGCCACCGATAGAATGGGGCGCATCAGCAAGTGTTACGGGAGCTACGTCATGGACGTCATCAATATCGAGAATGTCGCTGCGTTTACCACGAAGGACGGCTCCGAGATCCGCGAGTTGCTGGCCGAGCGGAATTCGTGCATCCGCAACCAGAGCCTGGCCGAAGCCCGCGTGCCGGTCGGAGCCAAGACGACGGCCCACTATCACCCGCGAACCGAAGAGATCTACTACATCGTCGAAGGGAACGGCTCGATGCGGATCGGCGACGCGGCCCGCGACGTCGGCCCCGGCGATGCCATCGCCATCCCGCCGGGAGCCACGCATCAAATCGAGAACACCGGAGGCGTCGTGCTGAAGTTCCTGTGTTGTTGCGCGCCGGGGTATCAGCACGAGGATACGGTGTTGGTGTACGGGTAGAACGCCGGAGCAATTGTCCCGAAGGGACGCGGTCGAATAGCCTCAGACTTTAGTCTGGGGAAAGGGATTGAATCTGGGTCATAGTCCCGGAGGGACGAAGGGGAATTCGCCGTCGTCCCTCCGGGACTCAATCTCGGTTGGTGTCATCCGTCCCCAGGTTGAAACCTGGGGCTATTCGACTGCGTCTCTGCGGGACAAACCGCAGTGGTGTGGCACGCTCAGAGCCGGAGGCGAGGTGCGTGGCGGCGGGACGTGCGACTGGCACGCCCACTCGGCCGCAAACGCCTCGCATGACTCCCCATCGCGTCCGCCGCTGGATGCGCGAAGCGGGGTTTCGCTCTGGATTTCATTGCAGAGCGGCTCGCTGTCTGGTTACGATAACTTTAGTGCGTTTCCCGACGCGATCGAAATCGCGACTCGTCTTTCCGCCTCTCCGATGCTCCGAGGAATGTCATGCGTTACTCAGTTCGTCGCGCGTTCACGTTAGTCGAGTTGGTGGTGGTCGTGATCGTACTGGCCTTGCTGGTCGCGCTGCTGCTCCCCGCGGTCCAATCCGCGCGGGAGTCGGCGCGGCGAATGAGCCTGTCGAACGAGATGGAGGCGGAATACCAGCGGCAAGTGCAGCAAGATGGGGGCGAGGGCGCGCAGCTTCCGCAAGCTCGCGTGACGGCCTTCACGGCCGAGGTCACGCTCACACCTCGGCTGAGCGTCGGAACGGCGGCACCGGAGTCGATCTACGAAGCTCACTTCGAAGGAAAGATTCAGGCCGTGCATCCGGGCGAACAAGCGGGCGACTGTGAGATCGGTCTCCCGCTTCCTCCACAGATCATCTCCCTTTCCGAACTGTCGATCACCGTCGCGGATCAGCCTAGCGAACGAGTTCTGATGCGCGAGGGGAAACTTTTGTGGCGCGGCGAGTTGCCGGCGGAAACGGCTTCGCTGGATATCACTTACACGGCGGTCGGTAAGGGATTGTATGAACTGGCTGTTGCACCGGGTGGGATTCTCGATGAATACAAAGTCTCACTCATTGCCAACGGGTCGGACGTCCAACTGCTGGAATTGTCGCTCCAGCCGACGAGCTTGCAGCGTTCGGGTGGCACGAGTACGTACCGCTGGGAGTACGAACGGCTGCTGTTCGGCCGGCCAGTCCGTGTCGATGTATTGGGCATCGCCCCGATCGATCGGCTTGGCGAGTTGACGTGGTTGGGGCCGCAAAGCGTGATCGTCTTTGGCATTCTGATTGGTCTCGTGGTCCAAGCCGCGGCCGTGCAACGCTTCGATATTTGGATGTTGCTGCTGACCGTGGGGACCTTTGCTGGAGCCTATCCATTGATGTACTTCGCCCAAGAATACATTTCGCTGGGTCCCGCCGTCGCCCTCTCTGCCGCGGTCGCGATTGCGATCATCGGAGTGCGAGCCATGACCCTGATGCGAGTTTGGCTCGCCCTGGTGGGCATAATTCTTCCGGCGGCGGCAATCATGGCCATTACGCTGGTCGCCGCGATCTACAAACCGCTGCAAGGCATCTTGCTGACCGGCGAAGCATTAGGCGTCTTCATCACCGCGATGATGCTCATGCCCAAAGTGAATGCCGCCTCGCGCAGCTTCTGGGCAGTCGGAGCGTTGTCGTCCGCCGCTCGCACACCACGGGCTCAAGCGACGGGTGCCAACCCCGGTGGCCAGGCAACGGCTAGCCCAACATCCGACGACGATTCGCCGGACGCAACGTAGGTTCGCCTTGAAGATCGCCCAGGCCGATCGTGGTTGCCCGATCCTTGGTGTGGCACGCTCAGAGCCGTAGGCGATGGGCGTGGCGATTGCAGGAGTATGGGTTGCGGGTGTGGTTGGATGATTGGGAGATCAAGCCGAGGGACAACATCCAGGCCAAGGCGCATTAGGGACGACCATTTGGACTGCGGCGACTGGTCGCCGCTTTCCCATTTTTCGTGGCGCAGCCACTATCCCGGTCCTGCCGACCGCCGAAAGCGAAAGCGGCCGGGCCGCAAAAGAGAAAGCTGTGACAAGTCACAGCACTCCAAATGACTCCAAATGTCGCGTGACTCCCCCATCGCGTTCGCGGCTCGATACACTATTCGCACGGGCATCGACGACCAATTCGACTACGACGTGTTCATCAGCCATAGTTCTCGCGACCGGGAGGTCGTGCATGAATTGGCAGGGCGGTTGCAGGAGAATGGGTTGCGGGTGTGGTTGGATGATTGGGAGATCAAGCCGTAGCAGGTATGTTGTGGAGAATTGTCCAAGCGGTGAGATCGTAGGAAACGTGCAGGCTTGAAGTCATGAGCGATATGTGGTCGAAGTGTCCCTTGTGTTATCAACAGTTGGAAGTTACACGAGAAAACAACGGATGTGCGGGCGGCGTGCATTGCAAACGATGCGGTACGTTCAAAGTGTACGTGCCCCTCTTGGACAGCATCGCCGACGACAAGCGATTTCGGTTGGCTGGATTGACGCGGGAATCAACAGAATTGAACCGAGAGCCGTTGTTGGTTACCCCAGAAAACATAAATGACTTGGTCTCGCTGTGCCCGCGGCGAATCCCAGAGAGAGCGTCGCGGCTCCTGAGAGGAATCTCTCGAAAGACGGAATTCTTCGGTCAGCGAGTGGACCTTCACGGGGACTATGATTGGCCCCTCGCGTACGCGCGTAACGTAGATGAGTTTGATGCGCTCGTGAAGTATCTCGCGGAAGAGAGTTTTATAACGGCTTCCTGGACGATGGGTTCAGTGGAAGTGTCAATTACCGCGAGGGGATTCGAGACTTTAGAAAATCGAACAACGGCAGGTAGCGAGTCCAGCTCCGCATTCGTTGCGATGTGGTTTGATGAATCAATCAAGACGATCTTCAGTGATGGGATCAAGCCAGCGATTGAAAGTGACTGCCACTTTCGTGCGGTCCGAATCGACCTCGAAGAGCACAATGATGACGTTATGGACCGTGTTATGTCGGAGATTAGAAAGGCTCGCTTCCTCGTCGCCGATTTCACCAAGCATCGTAACGGCGTGTACTTTGAAGCTGGCTACGCGATTGGATTGCAGATTCCCGTAATCTGGCTTTGCCGCGAGGATGAAATGGGCCGCGTACACTTTGATACGGAACACTTCAACCACATCGTCTGGAAAGATGCGACTGATCTGTGACATCGGCTCGCGTTTCGAATCCAGAGCACGGTGGGTTTAGGAAATGTCGCGACAGATCTTCATTGATGTTTCTACTCCGAGATCAAGGAAGAAGTCAGTTCGAATCGCAAGCCGTGATCGACAACGAGAGCCGCGAATTGATCTTGGTGGGCCACGCCTATGCCATCGCCGCCGAAGCCGGGCAGATCTATCGCGGCTATACCAACAGCGATCACGGCATTGACGGCGAGATCGAGTTCAAGGACGACGACGGCCGGGCGACCGGCCAGCGGCTATACCTGCAACTGAAATCCGGCAAGTCGTATCTGACCAAACGCAAGCGGGACGATGCGGAAGTCTTTCAGGTGAAAAATCCCCGCTGGGTCAGCTACTGGCAGCAGCAAGCCTATCCCGTGATGCTCGTCATCCGCACCGAAGACGGCACGATCCGCTGGATGAACGTCAGCGATTACCTGCGCCGCGAGACGGAGGTCGGGAGTAAGACCGTGACGCAAGTCGAGTTCGACGGCGAGGTGTTTAGCGCGTGGAGCGTGCGGCAGTGGCGGAAGAAGGTGCTGGGGGGTGGCTCGGTGGGTTAAGGGGTTGACAATGTTCGTCGTTGAGCCGAACGCGTTAGCCTCGGGTTCCGCCGGTCCCCAACGGGCTCGTCCCGTTGGGACCCAAGATTAACTGGTTAGAAGTGATGTTCGCGCGGAATAAGACCCCCACGGGTTCATCCCGTGGGTGAATGAGACTCGGCAAGAACCCGTTATCACGCGACGCCACGGCGGCCCGAATCTCATTCACCAAACGGGACAAGCCCGTTGGGGTCTTGAGCTTGAGGCCGTACCCTTCTAACTCACCAATCTCTTGTTCCAACGAGACAAGCTCATTGGGGACAGGAATGTCGGCCGGAACCGGCACGAGGAACGTAGAACGTAGGCCGGACCAAGGCTTTGCGCAGTTCCGGCAGGATTCGCTCGGATGCCGGAACTGCGCGGACTTGTTCCGGCCTACCTCGACGCGTCCTTCAATGCCGCGGCGATTGCGAGGACGGCGTCTTTGCCGTCGCCGTAGAGCATCATCGTGTTGTCGGCGGCGAACAGCGGGTTGGGGATGCCGGCGAAGCCGGGGCTGAGGCTGCGCTTGATGACGATCACCGTGCGGGCCCGGTCGACGTCGATGATCGGCATGCCGGCGATCGGGCTCTTGGGGTCGGTCTTGGCGACGGGGTTCACGACGTCGTTGGCTCCGATCACAATCGCGACGTCGCACGTGTCCATCGTGGGATTGATCGCGTCCATCTCCAGCAGTTTGTCGTAGTCGATGTCGGCTTCGGCCAGCAAGACGTTCATGTGCCCCGGCATCCGGCCGGCGACGGGATGGATCGCGTACTCGACGGTCGTGCCCCGCTCTTCCAGCATCTTGCCGAGGTTGCGGACAGCGTGCTGAGCTTGGGCGACGGCCATGCCGTAACCGGGAACGAAGACCACTCGCTGGGCCGTCTCCAAAATCAAGGCGACGTCGTCGGCCGTGGTGCTGCGGACGTTAGCATACAGCTCGTCCGCATTGCCAACTGAACTGCCGCCATCCATCACGCCGAACAGCACATTGATGATCGAGCGGTTCATGGCCTTGCACATCAGTTTCGTCAGGATCACACCCGAGGCTCCGACCAGCGACCCGGCGATGATTAACACGTTGTTGTCGATCACGAATCCGGTCGCGGCGGCGGCGAGTCCCGAATACGAGTTGAGCAAGGCGATCACGACCGGCATGTCCGCTCCGCCGATCGGGTTGGTGAGCAGCACGCCGAGCGCCGAGGCAATCAACGCGATGAAGATGTACAGCGTGATGTGAATCCCGATGCTGGAGCTTTGCAGCATGATGACGGTCAGCAGGATCACGATCAGCGTCAGGCCGCCGTTCACCACGTGTTGCATCGGCACCTTGAACGGCTTTTTCATCCAACTGAATTCTTGCAGCTTGCCGAACGCCACCAGGCTGCCCCAGAAGGTCACGGCTCCGATGATTCCCGAGGCGGCGATCGCGAGCAGCACGTCGCTGGTCATCGCCTTGCTCTCGCCGCCGGAACGACTGAACAATTCGGCGGCAGCCACGAAGACCGAAGCGGCTCCGCCCAAACCGTTGAACAACGCGACCAATTGCGGCATCTGTGTCATCTGCACCCGCAGCGCCAAGACCGCGCCCACCGCCGTGCCGATGATCACACCAGCGCCGATGAACCAGAAGCTGGCCGCTTGCGCCGACACACCTCCTTGGGCGATCCAAACGAGCGTCATCACGACGGCCAGCAACATGCCCGCAGCGCCGAGCAAGTTACCGCGCACCGCTGTCTTCGGCCGCCCCATTTGCTTGAGGCCCATGATGAACAGGATCGAGGCGACGATGTAGCTGAGTTGGACCAGCGGATAAAGCATGACTGCGGTCTCTTTAAGTTTTGTAGGGTGGGCTGGGCTCACCGGAACCGATTGGCGGGCAGAGCCCACCCTAAGCACTAACGCTTCTTGAACATCGCCAACATGCGGTGAGTTACCATGAATCCGCCGACGGCGTTGACCGTCGCCAGCGCCACGGCGATAAAGCCGACAAAACCGGAGAAGCTCATGCTGGCCGCCACGATCACGGCACCGACCAACGTAATGCCGCTGATCGCGTTCGAGCCGGACATCAACGGCGTGTGCAATGTCGGAGGTACTTTGGTAATGACTTCGAAGCCCACGAAGACGGCCAAGACGAAGATCGTCAGGCTGCCGAGCACTCGTCGCAGATTCGCATTGGCAGCAGCATTGGTGGGCGCGGCCATCGGAGCGGGAGCTGCCATCGTTTCTGGTACAACTTTGGGAGCGAGTTCGGCCGGCGTTGCCACCGCATCGAACTCCGCCTCGGAAGTTACTTCGGGCGTCTCCGCGGCCTTCTCAACCGCGGCCGTTGCTTCCGATGAAGTCAGGGGCGCGGTTTCGTCTTTCTTATCGCCCTGCGCAAAGAGCAGTCCGCCGATCAAGGTCGCGACAAGAACTAACCCGATCACTCTGAACGTCGATGGAGCTTGACTCATTCGTCAGTTTCCTTGGCGTGTTCGCCACTGTCATCATCCACGTCCGTGTCCGTTGAATTCGCCTCTGCATCCTGAGAAGACGAGTCGATTTCTGGTGCGGGTTCCGGCTGAGTCTCGGGCTCGGCCAGCGGCGGCAGGCCGAGGATGTCGCGCATTCGAGCGTCGAGCAGCTGGCCTTCGTGAGCGACCAGCGTGTCGCGAATGATCTCGTCGTCGAGATTCAGCTCGACGTTGCCGGCTTTGACCAGATTCAGCAGGAACTTGGTAACATTGTTCGAGTACATCTGGCTGGCGTGGTTGGGGACTTCCGACGGCAGGTTCGTTGGACCCAGAATCGTGATTCCGTGCGCGACCACACGCTCGTCGGCGCGACTCAGCTCGCAGTTGCCGCCCCGTTCAGTCGCCAGATCGACGATCACTCCGCCCGGCGACATCCCTTGCACCGCGTCGGCCGTAATCAGCAGCGGCGATTGCTTGCCGGGGATGGCGGCCGTGGTGATCACGATATCGCTGTCGGCAACCACGCTGGCCATCAGCTCACGCTGTTTGCGATAGAACTCCTCGCCCATTGCCTTGGCGTAGCCGCCTTTGTCTTGCGCGTCGCCGGCTTCCAGGGGTAGCTCGACGAATTTTCCGCCGAGACTTTCGACTTGCTCGCGGCACGCGGGCCGCACGTCGTAGGCGCGGACGACGGCCCCCAATCGCTTGGCCGTGGCGATGGCCTGCAATCCCGCGACGCCGACGCCGACGATGAAGACACGGGCCGGCGTCAGTGTCCCCGCGGCGGTCATCAGCATCGGAAAGATCTTCGGCAGCTCGATGGCCGCCAACAGCACAGCACGGTAGCCTGCGATCGTCGCCATCGACGAGAGGACATCCATGCTCTGCGCTCGCGTGATCCGGGGAATCAGCTCCAAGGCAAACAGCGACGCGCCCGTCTCGGCAATCTCGACGGCCGAACCCGGCTCACCCAACGGATCGCACATGCCGATGACGAATTGTCCGCCGCGAAACTTCGCGAGGTCTTCGCGGCCGGCGTCCTTGTTCGCGCCGAGCGTTCTGACTTGGGCGATGATGTCGGCCGAAAAGAGTTCGTCGCGGGCGGCGATCTGGGCTCCCTTGTCGACATAATGCGCGTCCAGGAACCCCGCCGCTTGGCCCGCGCCGTGTTCGACCAGAACTTCGATCCCGGCTTTGGCGAGCTGCGGCACGTTGGCGGGGACCAAGGCGACTCGCTGCTCGGTCGGGAACGTTTCTTTGAGGACGGCAACCTTCATCATGTTCGGAGCAACCGCGGTTGGGGAGTAAGTGGATAGTCTCGCAGAACGCCATCTGCGCGCAGATTCGACGGACGTTCCCTTACCATCGGCCTGCAAACTCTACCCAGATTAAGCAACCGACAATCCGATGAAAGACGCGGCCTTTGACGGTCGATCGGTCTGGTCGCATCGAAACAAGTGAAAGACCTGCAACGTGCGGAAGCGGGCACGACGGATAGAAGTAGGTCATGCTCGCCGAGCGTGACCTTGCCGCTCGGAGGTCACTTCCGGCGGAAGTGACCTACTTGGTCGCAAGTTGCGGTACTTCGAGAAGGTGCGTTATAAATGGCGTTGCCGCCGTTCGATCATTCGCTTCCTGGCGTTATCGCTGCAGCGTTGGTGGCACGACTACCCCGACACCAACCACCAAGCCGAACATCAACACCCCCAAACGAAATCCTCACCCGCCAGTACTTGTAGCCTGTCGGGATGAGCGAGGAGTGTCAGAACACAAGTAGCATGATCACCAGCACCGAATCACTGCTTTCGCGACGCATGGCTCTGAAATCGTTGGGCTGTGGGTTCGGTTATCTCGCCGCGATGGGGTTGGCTCAGCGAGACGCCGGTGCCGCGATCGTCAATCCGCTGCTGCCGAAGGAGCCGCATTTCACGCCTCGGGCCAAGCGAATCATATTCATCTTCATGCAAGGTGGACCGAGTCACGTTGATACATTTGATTTTAAGTCACGACTGGCGAAAGACGACGGCAAGCTTCTCGAGTTCGACGACGCCCGAACGCTGGCAAAGACAAAAGCGATCTCGACACATCGCGTTTTCAAGTCGCCCTGGAAGTTCCGGCAGTACGGCCAGTGCGGACAGCACGTGAGCGAGTTGTTCCCGCACATCGCGGAGCATGTCGATGATCTCTGTTTTCTGAAAGGCATGCACACCGACGGTGTTGCCCATGGCCCCTCGACGCTTTTCATGCACACAGGTTCGATCAACTTGGTCCGGCCTTCGATGGGCTCCTGGATGCTGTACGGACTGGGAAGCGAGAACGATAACCTTCCTGGCTTTGTTGCCATTCAACCCTCGATGGGTAATGGTGGGCCTCGCAACTACGGCAATGCATTTTTGCCAGCGATCTACCAAGGCACGCCGGTCGGGCGCGCCGGCGCACCCGCGACAACTGCCAAGATCGAGAACTTGTCGAACGCCCTGTTATCGCCCGCCAATCAGCGAGAACACTTTGAGTTGTTGCGGGCCCTGAACACCGAGCAGTTGCATCAACGGCCCGGCGACCAAGAGTTGGAGGCGGTCATCAACTCTTATGAACTCGCTTGGCGGATGCAGCAACATGCTCCCGAAGTGCTCGATCTGACGAACGAGCCCGCTCATATTCGGCAACTGTACGGGATCGACGAGACAGGGACGGATGATTTCGGGCGTCAGTGCTTGATGGCTCGCCGCTTGGCCGAGGCAGGCGTTCGATTCATTCAAGTCAACTACGGCGACAATTCGAACAATCCGCGCTGGGATCAACATTCCGACCTGCCGATGCACGCGACCCATGCGCTGAACACCGACAAGCCCGTTGCCGGTTTGCTCCGCGATTTGAAGCAGCGCGGATTATTGGAAGACACGTTGATTTGGTGGGGCGGCGAGTTTGGGCGCACACCTTATGCTCAAGGCAATGGTACCGGACGCGATCATAATCCGGACGGTTTCTCGATCTTCCTGGCGGGTGGCGGCGTGAAGCCGGGATTCAGTTACGGGGCCACGGACGAGTTCGGGCATCATGCGGTCGAAGGCAAAGTCCACATGCATGATCTGCACGCCACGATCTTGCACCTGCTCGGTCTGGACCACCAGCGCCTCACCTTCCGACATGCCGGCCGTGATTTCCGGTTAACGGACGTTCATGGCCGCGTCGTTGGTGATATCTTCCGCTAAACGCGACGGAGAAACAGGTTGTGGCCAACGAGCGTCTCGGTTTCTGGGTCGACGGCGCGGAGATACACGCGGAGGCGTTAGAACAGGAACGTCACGAGCGTATTGCCGAGCTTAAGCATCGGCAAGAACTCGCAACATCACCTGCCGAGCGAGACCAACTGACAGACGAGATGAAGCAAGTCCGGAAAAGCTACGAAAAGAAGATCGCCGAGCTACCCTGGCTGCTTTTTTGAGTCTTCTTGCAGAGGGTTGATCGACTTCGTACTGTGTTGTCTTCGTCGCACGCACATTACGGAGCCGTACCATGCCACGTTTTATTCTAGGGCTTGTCTCATGCCTGCTATTGCCGACACTAACCAGCGCCGACGAGACCTCCTGGAATGCCGGTGTCGCATCGGTCGCGATCACCCCGGACGAGTCGATGTGGATGGCTGGCTATGCGGCCCGTGACAAACCATCGGAAGGCAAGATCCACGATTTGTATGCCAAGGCACTGGCCATCGAGGACCCCGCGGGAACACGCTTGGTCATGGTCACCACGGATCTGATCGGTATCCCGCGCGAGTTGCGGGATTGGCTGGAAGCGGAGGTCAGCGAAAAGTACAAGATCGCGCCGGCGAGCTTGATGCTCAACGCGTCGCACACGCACTGCGGGCCCGAGTTGCGAGTGAGCAAGGCGTCGGTGTACGGTCTGGAACCGGAGCGCGTTCGTCAGAGCCAAGCCTACGTCGAAGCGCTGAAGCAAAAACTCTCGGCGCTCGTCGGTCGGGCGATCGGCGAGTTGTCGCCTGCCAAGCTTGGTTACACGCACGGCCGCGCCGGCTTTGCGATGAACCGGCGTCTTCCGACGGCGACCGAGCCCAGAAACGCGCCCTATCCCGATGGGCCGGTCGATCACGACGTCCCCGTGCTGCGAGTCGAGTCGCCCGCGGGCGAGTTGCGGGCGATCGTGTTCGGCTACGCCTGTCACAATACGACGCTCGGCTTCTATCAGTTTTGCGGCGACTACGCCGGCTTCGCGCAACAATACCTTCAAGAAGCCCATCCCAACGTCACCGCGATGTTCGTCACCGGTTGCGGTGCCGACCAGAACCCCCAACCCCGCAGCACGTTGGCACTGGCGGAGCAACACGGCCGAGCGTTGGCCAACGGAGTCGAGGCGGCGTTGAGCGGCCCGACGAAACCGATCGAGGGAACGCTCCGAGTCGCCATCGAGGAAGTCACATTAGAATTCGCCGAGCCGCCGGGCCGGGCCGCGCTGGAATTGCAAACCAAATCGAGCAACAAATACGAACAACGCCATGCCGAAGCGTTGCTGCGGCAGCTGGACGAAACGGGTGAGATTCGCCTGACGTATCCTTATCTCGTCCAGGCCATCAACTTCGGCGACGACTTGCTGATGATCGCGTTGGCGGGCGAAGTGGTTGTCGACTATTCACTCCGCTTCAAGTTGGAGCTGCGCGGCTCGCCCGTGTGGGTCGCCGGTTACAGCAACGACGTGTTTGGCTACGTTCCTTCGCTGCGCGTGCTGCAAGAGGGCGGCTACGAAGGAGGCGGTGCCATGCGTTACACAACGCTTCCCGGCCCCTTCGCTCCGACGGTCGAAAAGCTGATCGTCGAGAAAGTGCATCAACTGGCGGATGATGTCCGCGGCGCACCGGAGGAGTAAGCGAGCCTCGTGCCGTCCGGCGATTTGGCCGAGCGCCACGTTACACCGATGACTAAGGACCGATCGAGATATAGCTGTCGTAGTGGTGGCTTCCAGCCGCCACATATTCAGCGGCGGCTG
>JAQBZB010000085.1 GCA_027622275.1 Planctomycetota bacterium
GCTAACAAAGTACCGTACGTTCCCTGGCCCCGGCCGGTACTTGGTGTCAGCACGATTCGATCTCACTAACGAACATGGAGCGGACGGCCGAAACTTCAACGTCCCGGTCGAAACAAAGTTCGTGTTGACAGTTCTGCCTCGCACCCCGGCCCGCGTAACAACGGTGCTCGACCGCCTGTTCAGCCGTTGTGAGCAGACCTCGCGAGTCCCGCTGCAAGAAACCATCGAAGTCATCTGCGAGTTCGGTCAGGATGCGGCCGTGCCGGGACTGGGACAGTTCGCCCAGGCAGGCAACACTGAGCTGCGACAGGCGGCGATCCGTGGGCTTGGCACGATTCCTGGCAAAGCGTCGTTGAACGTGCTGCTGGCCGTCGAACCGGACCCTGTGGTGCGCGAAGCAGCGCTGCTCGCGCTGGGAGCGTTCACCGACGATCGCGCCGTGCAATGCGCCGTCGCGGCACTGGCCGATGCCGATGCCAAAGTCCGCACCGCCGCCGCGGCAGCTTTGGGGCAAATGAAAACCGACACCGCGATCGCCGCGCTGCTGCGCCGCTTCGACGCGACGGATTCGCTGGACGAAGCCGCGGCAATCCTCGCGGCGCTGGGAGCGACCGGCGCCGACGAACCGTATCGCGTTGTCTCCGCGGCGCTGGGGCGCGAAGAAGATGTCCTGCGTCGTGCCGCCGTCTCGGCGGTGGTCCGGTTTGCGCCTGCCGACGCGGCGGCCGCGCTGCGCCTGTACGCCGAGGACGAGGACATGAACTTCCGCGAGACCGTCATCCGCACGCTGGCCGAAACGCTGCGAGTGCCGATCGATGCCGAGCAGCTTGCGCCGGTGATCCGTTCGCGCCGCGGCACGAACACGATCGGCGATGCACCGCGCCTGCTGCGGCTGTACACCGACGACAAAGCCGCGCCCACGCTGCTCGGCTGCCTGGACTTCGACGACGCGTCGATCCGGCATTACTACAACATGACCATCATTCAGAATCAGCTTTCCTGCCAAACCGGCTTGGCGATTCCGTGGCTCGGCGATCTGAACCGCGACGGAACGCCGGAAGAAGAGCAGCAGAATCGCGAGACGCTCGCGCGGCTCAAAGTATGGCTCGACGAGTACCGGCAGAAACCGTGGAGCGAACCGCCGGAACCGTGGCGGCTCCCACACGACCAAGGGCAGCTGACGTGGGGACCGGAAAACAATGGCTTGCGACTGCGAGCGCGATTGAACTCCAGCGTCTGGCCGCTGGGCCTGCCGCAGGTTATCACCGTCGACGCAATCAACAACGGTGGCTCGGTCGTGTTCGACGAGCGCCCGGAAGTCATCGAAGTGGAAGTCGATGGTGAGTGGTACGCGCACGATCCCGATATCGAACCCACCGTGTGCGGCGAATGGCACGCCTACAAAGGCCAACGCTGGCACTCGTACCAGTTAAGTCCTCATTGGAAACGCATCACCGACAGCCAGCCCCTCGAACTCACTCCCGGCCCCCACGCCACCCGCATCCGCATCGTGCGCCCTCCCGGCGACAACCGCAGCCACATGCTCATAAGTCTCCCGCTCGAATTCCGCGTCGTCACCAATCCGACGAAGTCCGATTGAGCCGGGAATTGAGGAAGCAGCTCTCTTGTTCACAACGTGCGTCAGGCAACTAGCCCGGATTATTCATGAACCGGTCAACATTTTTCAAAACACGCGTTAGTCAGAGGAGTTACGGCTATCTTGCCCCAAACACCGCGCAAATCAGCCGCCACGCAATAGCGTGCGGTTCGCTCCAAGTTCACGAGAACCGCAGGCTATCGCCAAGCGGCTGATAAATAATCCGGGCTAGGCCGCTCGACGTTGTGGTTTTGCTTCAGGTAGCAACCAGGACAGAAGGTCGGCGGTCTTCGCGGTTGCGCCGAGTTGTTCGGAGACCAGTTGCTGCGCCCGGGTTCCTAAGTCTTGCATGCGTTCTCGATCGCGCAGGCAGCTTTCCACGAACGCGGTCATCTCATCGCCGTCCTGAACGACGACTGCCGCTTCGCGCGCGAGCATCAAGCGGACGACGTCACGGAAGTTGTGCGTCTTGGGACCGAACGAACCCGCGACGCCGTAAGCCGCTGGCTCGATCATGCTTTGCCCGCCACGCTTGCCCATGCTGCCGCCGACGTAACCTATGTGCGCACAGCCCCACCAGGCCGACAATTCGCCCATGCAGTCGACCAACAAGATGCGGGCGTTCTCATCGCGAGAATCCTCTAACTCGCTCCGTCGCTGCCAAGCGAGTCCTGATCGTTCGAGGAGTTGAGCGACCTCCGAAAATCGCTCGGGATGTCGCGGGACGAGGATTAAGCGCAGATTCGTGAATTCGTCCTTCAACGTCCGAAAACTCTCGATCGCCAACGACTCCTCGGGGCTCTGTGTGCTGCCGGCCAGGAAGACGATGTCTTGGTCGTTGATCCCGGCAAGTTGCCGCAGTCGGGTGGTCATCGCGTTGGTGCGGTTCGTTTGCGCGCCGTCAAACTTCATCGAGCCTGTTACCTGAACGACGTTGGGATCAGCACCAAGCTCGATAAAACGCTCGGCATACTCCTCGCTTTGCACGGCAATCAGATCGATGCAGCGGAGCAGCGGACGAACGAAGGGGCGGACGCGCCCGTACCCGCGCGCACTGCGTTCACTCAAGCGTCCGTTAACCACCGCCACGAACGTTCCGCGACGGTGCGATTCGCGAATCAAGTTGGGCCACAGTTCAAGCTCGGCCAGGACCAGCAAGTTGGGACGAATGCGCTGTAACGCGTTTCGAACCGCCCAGCTGAAATCAAGCGGACAATAGAACACATCGAGCCCTGGGTATTTCTTCGCCGCGATCTCGAAGCCGGTGCGAGTCGTGGTTGAAATGACGCAGTCGCAATGCGGGAAGTCGTGACGAATACGCTCGACAAGCGGCTGTAGCAAGTTGACTTCGCCAGCACTCACCGCGTGCAACCAAACACACGACCGGTTCCCGGTGCGTCGTGGCACGAGTCCCAGGAATTTGGCACCGTAGCCTTCGCGGTACTTTCCTTTGCGAATGGCTGACCAGAGCAGCCACGGCGAGACGGCGACGAGCAACGCGGCGTAGAGCAGATTCAGCAGATACGACATGTTGGGCGTCCTTTCCCAAAGTAGCCATCACGCTCCGCCGTGATGAGCCTGCAACACCGAACGTCATGCTCAGAACGACGTCGAAGGCGGGTCGACCGTTGCACAGTGAGGCTCGTCACGGCGGAGCGTGACGGCTACATTACGCAGCCGGCATGTTCTTTCTCATGCAACACTGTTTGTACTTGCGGCCGCTGCCGCAGGGACAAGGATCGTTGCGTCCGATTCGGTCGGCGCGATTGCGGATCGTTTCGACCTTGACTTCCTGCGAGCCGTCGATCGCCCGCTGCTGTTCGCTGACCAGCTGACTGGCACTACGAGCTTCGTCGTGTCTCGCGGAAGTCTCGACCCACGTCGAACCGACAAAGCCTTCGTCAAGCTGTTCCATCCGGAAGATCAGGTCCGTCACCCGTTCGCCGAGCATCGTCCACATGTTCTCGAACAGCCGCATGCCCTCGCGTTTGTACTCGACCTTGGGGTCCATTTGCGCATAACCGGCCAGCCCCACGGCACTGCGAAGATGGTCCATTGCGAGCAAGTGGTCTTTCCACGCGCTATCCACGATTTGCAGCAGCAACTGCCGCTCCATACGACGGATCTCGGGACGATAACGATCTTCAACCGCGCCAAACACCTTGATCGCTAACTCGTCGCGATCCAACCGCCCGATCTCATCGACCGACATTTCGCAGCCCAAGTTCTCGTGCAGCCAGTGCGAGAGAGCCTGCAGCGCCCCTTTGCTTCCCGCCGCAGCCGCGAGTTGTCCGCCGCTTGACGAGTCGAAGATCTTGTCAATTCGTTGGGCGGCATCTTCTCGCGCCCGATCCGCGTGTTGGCGATCGGTTGCGCTGTGTTTCAGCAGCAACGCACGGATTTCTTCGCGTTGTTTGTTGCGCAGGTCGTCGACATCGATATCACTTTGGAAGCGGCTCTTGGCCCAAGCGACCAAACCTTCGCGGTCCACTCGTTCGTGCTGACCCGAACCCGACGTAAACCGCAGCAATCCGGCGAGCACCGGATATTCAAACTCCTTTTGGTCGTAGCACTCTTCCGCCTTCTGGCAAACCAAAGCTTTCAAATCGGGTAGCTCCATCGATTTGACGGCATCCAGCTCCAATACGGTTCCGAACTTGTGATGCACCCAAGCCACGATCGTCCGAACGGCAAAGTCGGCATCGAGCAATTGTGTGCCTTCCGACAAATCGACTCGATCGATCGACTCTCGTGCCTTGTCGACGATCACCTGAGCAACGCGGTCTCGTCCTTCACGTTTGAGATCACGATCGCGGAGATTGAGCCCCCAGCGTGTGTTGGCGAACTTGGCAAGAGCCTCCCAATTCCACTCGCCTTCCTCTTCTTCACCCGCCAGGTTTTCTTCGATGGCATCGAAGACATGCATCTCGGCAAGTCGCTCGGCTTCGTCCTTGGCGAACTGTTCGGCACTGTCGTAGTCCATGCCACGGAAGTCTTTTGATTCGAACGGCATCCCGAACCGCGATGTGACGAAGCCGGCAAACGAATCGACGGCGTAATCGCGAGCCGTGAACGCGTCGAGATGGTGATCGACTTGCTCACGGATCATATCGGCGACCAGCTCGCGACAGTTCACGCCGTCCAGGATCCGCTGACGGTAGCTGTAAACACGCTTGCGTTGCTCGTCCATGACTTCGTCATATTCAAGCAGGTTTTTTCGAACTTCGAAGTTGCGCTCTTCGACTTTCTTTTGAGCGGCCTCGATGCGACGGGTGACGAGTTTGCTTTCGATCCGCTCACCTTCCTGCATCCCCAGCCGTTCGAGAATGCTCTTCACCCACGGCCCGGCGAAGATCCGCATCAAGTCGTCTTCCAACGACAGATAGAAGCGGCTGCTTCCCGGATCGCCTTGCCGACCACAGCGGCCGCGGAGCTGCAAGTCAATGCGACGGGCCTCGTGGCGTTCGGTACCAACGACATGCAGACCGCCAAGCTGCTTGACGTGCTCGCCCATCGCCTGCATGTCTTCGGCCACTTCGATCTCTTCGACCAGGGCATTCCAAACATCTCCTGGAATATCCAGCCTCGTTTCGTATTCATGTTGCAGACGCGCCCAGGCCATCGTCTCGGCATTGCCGCCCAGCACAATGTCGGTACCGCGCCCGGCCATATTGGTCGCAATCGTCACCGCCGCGACGCGACCGGCTTGAGCGACGATGTCCGCTTCGCGTTTGTGCTGCTTGGCGTTCAAAACTTCATGCTTCACGCCCCGTTTATCGAGTAGCTCGGACAGCCGTTCGCTCTTCTCGATCGACACCGTACCGACCAACACAGGACGTCCCTTGCGTTCGATCGTCTGGATCTTGGCCTTGTCAATGGTCTCTTTATCTTTTCCTTCCTTGAGTTGCAGAACGACCGAGTCATCCTCCTCCTTGACGATCGTGCCCCAGTACTCGTCGCCGTTCTTCAGCACCAACACATCCCAACGAATATGCCGTTCGATGTCGTCGGCTACGGCGATGAACTTCTCGCGTTCCGTCCGGTAGATGACGTCCGGATGACTAATTCGATTCAGGGCTCGGTTCGGCGGAATGGCGATTACGTCTAATGCATAGATCTTCCAGAACTCGTTCGCCTCCGTCATCGCCGTACCGGTCATGCCGCACAGCTTCCCGTACAGCTTGAAAAAGTTCTGCAACGTGATCGTGGCGAGCGTCTGCGTCTCTTCCTTGATCTTGACGCCTTCCTTCGCTTCAACGGATTGATGCAAGCCGTCGCTCCACTGCCGCCCTTCCATCAAGCGTCCGGTGAACTCGTCGACAATGACGATGCTGCCCTCTTTGACTACGTAGTTCACATCTCGCTTGTACAAATAGTGCGCTTTGAGCGAGTTATCGATCAGATGCGGCCACTCCATATTGCCGGCGGTGTAGAAGCTCTCGACCCCGGCCAGCTTTTCGGCGGCTCGGACACCTTCATCCGTCAACGTGACCGAGTGATCCTTCTCACTGACCGTGAAGTGTTCTTCTTTCTGGAGCTGGCGAGCGATCTGATCCGCGGCAGAGTACTTGCGCACGTCCTGGAACGCTGGCCCCGAGATAATCAGCGGCGTGCGCGCTTCGTCGATCAGGATGTTGTCAACTTCGTCGATAATTGCGAAGTTCAAGCGTCCTTGTGACTGCTGATAACGCTTTTCGAACCGCTCATCTCCACGAGCCGCCGGCCGCATGTTGTCGCGGAGATAGTCGAATCCGAATTCGTTGTTCGTGCCGTAGGTGATGTCACGAGCGTAAGCCTTTTGACGATCGAGGACGGCCATATCGTTCTGGATCGCGCCGACGGTCAGTCCCAGCCCCATATAGAGCGGAGCCATCCATTCCATGTCGCGACGGGCGAGATAATCGTTCACGGTAATCACGTGAACGCCCTTTCCCTCGAGTGCGTTCAAATAGGCGGGCAGCGTCGCCACAAGGGTTTTGCCTTCACCCGTGATCATCTCGGCGATCGCGCCGCCGTGCAGCACCATGCCGCCGATCAACTGGACATCGTAATGCCTCATGCCGAGGAATCGCTTGCCCCCTTCGCGACCGATTGCAAACGCCTCGATGAGGATGTCGTCGAGCGTCTCGCCAGCGGCCAATCGCTCGCGGAATTTCACGGTTTGTCCGCGTAACTCTTCTTCGGACATCGCCTCGTACTTCGGCTCCAGGTTGTTGATCGCTTCAACCCTGGCCTGTAACTTCTTGATATAGCGGGCGTTCGACGATCCAAACATCCCGGTGAGGCTTCGTTCGAAGCCGCGCAGCAAGCCGCCGAAAAAGACTCCGAGGTATTCCCAGATACGTTCCAAAAGTTCCATGATGGCAGACGCAATCAGTTCCTAGTTGTGTGTCAAACGAGCGACCGGCCAAGCCGATGGCTAGCCGCTCGAACGGCAATCAGAAGCGCGCAACTTCCCCCGTCGAAGTAGCTTATAGCGATCAGAAAAGCTGGTCAACTGCGGAAACCCTCGTCGAATGTACTGACATTCCTTAACAAACGGACGCTCAGAGACTACCATCTCGCGGTAACGTCGCTCGCCGGAACTCCCGGAGGCGGCGGACTCGCCCACTCGCACGGGACAACTTCTCTTGCCCAAGACACCAAGAACCATCGATTTCCGCGGCGAGATGATTCTGCTTGGGACAGGCACGTCGGTCGGAGTACCGGCGATCGGATGCGGCTGCGACGTGTGCTTGAGCGAGAATCCGCGGAATCATCGGACGCGCTGCTCAGTCATTCTAGGGCTGCCCGAGGGGAATCTGCTGGTCGACACTTCGCCCGATCTCCGCTTCCAATTGCTCCGCGAGGGAATCGGGATCGTCCATGCGGTTGTTTATACGCATGAACACGCCGACCACATCTTCGGGCTGGACGATCTGCGACTTTTCCAATTCTACCTTGGCCACCCGCTGCCGCTGTACTGTGAGTCGGTGGTCGAGAAACGGTTGCGGCACTCGTTCGACTATGCCTTCTCCGATCGCGAGCAAACGCACGCGGGAGCCATTCCTTCGCTTGTCACCCGGCAGATCTCGACCGATCCGTTTGAAGTCCTCGGGGCACGGATTCAACCAGTGCGATTGCTCCACGGCCCGCGTTTTGAGGTGCTGGGTTTCCGAATTGGAAACGTCGCTTATTGCACGGATACGAATGCGATCCCCGGCGAAAGTCTGGGCCTGCTCGAAGGGCTGGACGTCCTGATCCTCGACGCGTTGCGACGGCGTCCCCACGTCACGCATTTCGGCTTGGACGAGGCCGTCGAGTTGGCCGGCCGCTTGCGGCCGAAGCAAACATTCTTTACTCACATCTGTCACGACCTTGAACACGAGGCGACCAACGCGACACTGCCCAGCAACATGCAATTGGCCTACGACGGCCAACGGATTGCGTTGACTTAGATCGCTGCGTCGGCGTTACGCGATCAGTTCCCGGACGACGTTGCCATGCACGTCCGTGAACCGAAAATCTCGGCCGGCGTAGCGATAGGTTAGCCGTTCGTGATCGAACCCCAGCAAATGCAGCATGGTCGCGTGCAGGTCATGCACATGCACAGGCTTCTCGACCGCACGAAATCCGAATTCATCCGTCGCGCCATAAACGGTCCCGCCCTTCACGCCGCCGCCCGCTAACCAGCACGTGAATCCATAGTGGTTGTGATCGCGGCCATCGAGCGCCGGATACTCGGCGACCGGCGTGCGACCGAACTCGCCGCACCATTGCACAAGCGTCTCGTCGAACAAGCCGCGTTGTTTCAAGTCGGTTAGAAACGCGGCGATCGGCTGATCCCACTGGCCGGCCAGCTTGCGATGCTCGGCTGCCAAGTTGTTATGGTTATCCCACGGTTGGCCGCCGCCGCTCCACACTTGCACAAAGCGGACGCCGCGCTCGATCAAGCGCCGCGTGATGAGCAGCTGCCGGGCGTGCGTGCCTTCGCCGTACATGTCGAGCGTCGCCTTTGTTTCGCGCGTGATGTCGAACGCGTCGGCGGCTTCGCTTTGCATGCGATAAGCCAACTCGAAGGACTGGATGCGCGACTCGAGTTCCGCGCCGCCGTTCCGCTGGCGGAGATGCTGCTCGTTCAACCGGCGAACGAGATCCAACTGCTTCCGCTGCTGCGTTAACGGTATCTGATCGTTGCGGATGTTCGCAATCAACTTCTCGATCTCGGTGTGCTGCGTGTCGATGTAGGTGCCCTGATAAACACCGGGGAGAAACGCCGAACGCCAATTCTGTGTCGCCACGATCGGATAACCGCCGGGGCACATCGCGATGAAGCCCGGCAAGTTCTGGTTCTCGCTGCCCAAGCCATACGTCGCCCAGGCTCCAAAGCTTGGACGCGGTAAGCGGCCATCGCCGCAGTTCATCAGCATCAACGACGGCTCATGATTCGGCACGTCGGCGTACATCGAGCGAATAATCGCCATGTCGTCCACATGCTGGGCCGTCTTGGCGAAGAGTTCGCTGACTTCGATTCCTGACTCGCCATACTTCGAGAACCGAAACGGCGACTTCATCGCGTGGCCGGTCTTTCGCTCGGTGCGCAAATTCCCTGCGGGAAGTATCTCGCCATGCAAACGAGTCAGTTCTGGTTTCGGGTCGAATGTGTCGACCTGCGACGCGCCTCCATTCATGAACAGGTGGACCACATGTTTGGCCCGCGCCGGGAAGTGCGGCTGCTTCACAGCGAGCGGGTTCGTGGCGTTGGCGTTCTCGCTTCCTAAAGCTTTGTCATCCGCCAACAATCCCGTCAGCCCAACAAGCCCAAATCCCATGCCGCAACGGTGCAGCATTTCGCGACGAGTTGTCAATTGCTGATCGGGCGTGACTGTTGAGTGCATGGGACTCGTGATTTGTAAAGTCTTCGTTTTCAGAGTGGGATTTCCGCACTCTGGCGAGTTCCGTTATCCTAGTTGCTAGCGGGGAGCGTGGCTATGTTTGTTCCATGAGGCGGCCTAGTGATTTGTCAATTCTAAAAAGTGGGGTAAGCATCCTGCTTGCCAAGGATTCACCTGGCAAATCGCAAGCTGGAAGCTTACGCCACGACGGAACATCGCACCCTAATTCCTAAGTTCGACAAAACATGTTGTTGCAGCATTGCCCGCTGGTTACGATGTGGGAATGGAGATACCGACATGATTAAACTGACCGCGCAACAGCGTCACGAGTTGAACGCACCGGAACCTGTCGCCATCGACCCACAAACCAACGAAACGTATGTCCTGGTGCGGCAGTCGGTCTACGAGCGACTGAAATCTCTGCTCGCCCTTGATGACTACGATCCCGACGAGGCGGTCGCCGACATCAACGAAATCATGTCCTTGGACGACGCCAATGATCCACTTCTGGAGAGCTACCAGCATTACGGGAGGCGCGGATGAACCGGGGCGATGTCGTGGTCGTGCCGTTCCCTTTCCAGGATCAGCCGGGGGAGAAGATTCGTCCTGCGGTGATTGTGCAATGCGACGCGGAGAACCGCAGGCAAGCTAACACAATCCTAGCGATGATTACGGGAAACTTGAGCGACTTCGGGCAGCCGACAACGCTGCTGGTCGATCCTGCCACGGTCGACGGGTCAGGTTCGGGGCTGAACGGTGCATCGCTGGTGAAATGCTACAATTTGGCGACGGTTCGGCAGAAGCGTGTGCTTCACGTCATCGGTCATTTGTCGGACACGCTCAAACGGAAGCTAAACGACTGCTTGAAGGCCGCGCTGGAACTGCCGTGATGTCGCCGTGGAGAGCAAGCTGCCACTCGTGGCACCTGCAATTTGACGTGGCGGCATGGCGACCGACGCGCCTCCATTCATGAACAAATGCACGACGTGCTTGGCCCGCGCCGGGAAATGCGGCTGCTTGACCGCCAGCGGATTTGTCGCTGCGGCATTCTCATCGCCGAGTACCCCGTCGTCCGCCAACAGGCCGGTCAGCCCAACCAAGCCAAAACCCATGCCGCATCGATGCAGCATCTCGCGACGTGTCGTCAATTGCCGAGTTAGACTTTGAAGAGATTGCATGGAAACTGTGGCCGTTCGTTCTTAGTCAACAAACGTGAATTCGTTCGTCATGAGTAACCCGTGAAGGTAAAGGGACCACGTTGCTGCGTCGGGTTCCGCGCCGATGAAATCCTGAGCCGCCGTCATTTCGTCCGCAGTCGGCTCGCGACCAAACAGCAACTCGCATGCTCGTGTGATGCGACTCTGCGAATCGGCCGTTGATTGCACTAGCGTGTTTGCGATTCTTTGGGCAGCATCGGCGGAGAAATGATTGTTCATCAAGTACAGGGCTTGCGGCGGAACGGTTGTCGATTCGCGTTGCGGACTGCTGGCGATGGGATTCGGAAAGTCAAACGTCGTGAGCAGCGGCGAGACGTCCATCCGGTCGATGAAGCCATACAGCGAGCGGCGTGGATGGCTTTGGTTGTCGCCGAACAGATCGAGAGCTGGCCCATACAGCTCGGTTGTCAGATTGTCGGAAACCGCCAAGACGGCGTCTCGTAACGACTCGAAGTCCAATCGCCGGCGATTCATCTGCCAGACCAAGCGGTTCTCGGGATCAACGCGCAGGCCGTCTTCGCGATCGACGCTCCGTTGCCGATAGACCGTCGAAGTCATGATCTGGCGATGCAACGTTTTGATGGACCAGCCTTCCTCGACGAAGGTCGCCGCCAGATAGTCCAGCAGCTCCGGGTGCGACGGCGGATCACTGCGCAAACCGAAATCGCTCGGCGTGCGGACCAGACCGTGACCAAAGTGATGAGCCCAGATGCGGTTCACGATCACGCGGGCCGTCAGCGGATTGTTCCGGTCGACAATCGCCTCGGCCAACTCCAACCGACCGCTGCCGTTGTGAAACGGATCTTGTTTCGCCGAGAAGAACTGAGGAAACTGACGCGGCACGACGTCGCCAAGTTGATTCGGATTGCCGCGTTTGAAGATTCGCGGCTCGGTTGGATTCGCGTCGTCGTACAACACCATCGCCCGCGCCGGTGCCCCGGCTCCCGTCGCACTCCACTCTTCGACGGCCTTGATCAGCTTTTGGTATTCACCTTGCGTGGGACGATCGGGAAACAGCGACAAGAATCCCCAATCGAGTGCCAACGGTGCATCGGGCGGCGCGTCGGGACCGTACAGCACCTGACGCAGCTCTTCTTCGTCCGGATCGCCGAGCGCCACGAGCGGTTGCGTCATAGGTGCTGCTGCAACGGCGGCCAACCACTTGTCGTTGATGCCTATCAGCAGCTTCGCATATAAGCGAGCCGCCGCTTCAATTGTTTGCGGCTGTGCTGATAAAAGGGCTTCACTTACGCGCGGATTGACTTGGTCCGGTGCGAGTCCGTCGATGCTGTCGTGTGCCGCATCAGCAAACTCGTCCGTCGGCAGTGCCGCCATCGCGCGCCACGGCGCCCAAACACGATCATGCGGACGCTGCGGATGTTCGAGATACTTTTGCCAGCGCAAGATCATCGTGGGGTTCAGCTCGCCCTTGTCGATCAGCAGCATAAAGTCATCGGCCGGCGGCAAGCCGCGGCGAGCGTGTGCGGCCAGCAGATACTCGGCGATCCGAGTTCTCGCGTCGGTCACCAACTCGCGATGCTTTTCGGTCACAAAGTCGACAAGCGCCTTCTCGCGTGTTGTCAACTCTTCGGCAAAGACGCGATACTCGTCGCTCGCAGGCGGCGTCTCGAACAACGGCGGCACCGTGGGCTCGAAGCTGCTGCGAAACACACCGTACAGCGAGTAGTAGTCGGCTTGCGACACGGGATCGTACTTGTGGTCATGGCACCGCGCACAAGTCACGGTCAATCCCATCAAGCCCCGCGTCACCACATCAATCCGGTCGTCCATGATGTCGTGTGTGTTGTTCATGAAGTGCCCGCCCAGCGTCAAGAAACCCATCGCGGTCAGCGGACGTTTGTCAGCACCGAGATCGAGCTGATCCGCCGCCAGTTGCTCGCGGACGAAGCGATCGTACGGAACATCGTCGTTCAGGGCCCGAATCACATAGTCCCGATAGGTGTAGGCCCAGGGGTATTTTTTGTCTTCGAAGAAGACGTAGCCTTTGTTATCGGCGTAGCGCGCCACGTCTAGCCAATGCCTCGCCCATCGCTCGCCGTAACGCGGCGAAGCCAACAGGCGATCGATCAGTTTGTCGAGTGCATCGGGAGAGTCATCGCTAACAAATGCGCTCACCTCATCCGGCGTCGGCGGTAGACCAAGAAGATCAAACGTCGCGCGACGGATCAGCGTGTGGCGGGCCGCTTGCTCGGAGGGCGAGACGGAAGCGTCTCGCAGCTTGGCGAGCACAAACCGATCGATCGCTGTCCGGGTCCGATCATCGGCTTCGAGAATCGGAATCTCGGGTTGGTGAACGGGTTGGAAGGCCCAGTGAGTCGCGGAAGTGTCAGGCCGCGATGCGAGCTGCGGCAAGTTCGCCGGCCAAGGAAGTTGCAACTCGACCCATCGCGTCAGTGCCGCGATCTCGCGATCTTCGAGCTGTTTGTCTGGCGGCATCTGCAACTCGTCGCCGTAGCGGATGGCATTGACGAGACGGCTCGCTTGCGGCTGTCCCGCAATTGCCGCGGGACCTCCATCACCGCCATGCAGAACCGCCGCTCGTGAATCGAGACGCAGGCCGCCCTTTTGTTTCTTTGCGCCGTGGCACGACAGACACTTCTCCACCAAGACCGGCCGGACTTCGCGCTCGAAGAACTCGTCGTGCTCCGTCCCTCTTGTTGCATCCGCGCATACGAACACGACGATTGCTGAGACAACTGAAATGAAAACGGCGAGACGCATCTTCCCATTGTCCAATGCGACGACTGTTCGAGCAACTAACGAGCGGCGTTGGTAGTGATACCATTTGCCTTCAGTTTCGCCTGTGTGCCGCTGGCGGGACAAAGCGTTGGGGTTCGAAGACTCGACCGCCAGCCACACAGGCCGGTCACTCTGCCTTTTTCGGCAGCTTGCAAAAGAAGCCCGCCTTGTTCAACGCGGCGATGGCTTCGGGGACGTCGATCGAATCGCCTGTCAACTTGATCGTTTGCTCGTTGCGGTCGATATCGATCAGCGACACGCCTTTGACGTCGACGAGCGCCTTCTGCGAGCTAGTCACGCAAGCTGTGCAACAGAGATGCAGCCCGGTGAGCAACAGGGAATTGGCTTTCATGCCCTTCTTGGCGCCGGAATCCGGGTAAGCCAGCTTCTTCGCCCCGTGCGTCGCCGTGCCATAGAAGCCAGCCGCCGCTAGTGCTTCGATGCCGGCCGCCGCTGCCTTGTCACTCGCCGCCTTGTAGCTGATCACCTTGGTATTCACATCGGCCGAGACATCCGAAATACCTTCGACTTCGGACAACGCTTCTTCCGCTCCTGCCTGGCATCCTCCGCAACAAAGGTGAGTTCCTCGGACGGCGACGGTCGCCGAGTGGGCGGGGGACGCCGCGAAAGCGAAGAGCGTGGCGACGAGCAGTGTAATGTATCGCATCACTTCTGAGACTCCGTAACTTTCGAGTGTTTCGTGTTATTTCCTAGACGGCAAGTTTGTTGGTTCGTCCCATGATAGTCGCCAAGATTGCTAAAAAGAAGCCGCTAATAGGCAAGAAGGGTGGTGTGCGTCGACGATTGAGTATTTCATGATGAGAGCTTGTATTTGTGAAAACTATCGCGCACAATAACAGCCCGCCTGCCATGCGGGACTCTCCTTGTCGGAACCGATTGATAAGACTTTGAAAGGGATGGTGACTTGAATACCAGACTCTTCCTGCCTGTCGTTGCAACTTTAGGTTGTTTGATCTTCGATCCGTCGGCTCGCATCGATGCCGCCGAACAAACCTCCGCCACAAATCAGATCAATCCGATCCTGATGGCTGAGAACGTCGAGCGGGGTGTCGATCTCGAGCCCATGCCGATCGCCAACGATGCGACATTTCTGCGGCGCGTTTATGTGGACTTGATCGGCCGTATTCCCAGCGAAGACGAAATTCGCCGGTTTGCATCGATGCCGAAGGAAACGCGGCGCACTACGCTCGTTGACGAGCTGCTTCAGAACGAACGCTTCGCCGACACTTGGACGGTCTTCTATGCCGATATGCTTCGTCTGCGGTCTAACGCCGACGGCGGACAGGCCGCGATCGCTTATGTCCATCAAGCCATCGAAAAAGGGACGCCGTACGACGAACTGGCGAGGCGTTTTATCTCGGCCAACGGCAAGGCTGGCGCGACGCCGGAAGTCGGCTTCGTCCTTGGCGACAACGCCGACCCGATGGCGCTGGCCGGAGCGACATCGCAGATCTTTCTTGGCATTCGAGTGGCGTGCGCTCAATGCCACGACCACCCCTTCGATGTCTGGACCCGACACGATTTCTATAGCCTCGCGGCGTATTTCGGAAAGATTCGCCGTGTCGAGTCGCAGTTCACCAACACGGTTTATACGACGGAAGCCGATCAGTCGACGGTGCTCTGGCCGCCGGAAGGCGTCGCCGACGCCGGCGAGCGCAAGCCGATGCCGCCACGATTTCCATTCGCGCTCGCCAGCGCGGATCGTCCGTCACAATACATCAGCCGCTTGCAGGAGCTTCGCGAAGCGAGGTCGGCGGCGTTGAGCGCGAAGCAGGCCAAAAAGCCCGCCGCGTCGGTCGATGACTTGCTGACATCCTTGGACGGCAAAGTCGCGAGTGCGACGCGCGGTAAGAAGCGAAACGGATTCGACGTCGCCGAGGAAGCGAAACGCGACGCCCGTAACCTCTCGATTTCTTCCGGCATGGCCAGCGAAAGTGAATTGCGAGCCGAACTCGCCCGTCAGATCACCGATCCCAAAAATCGATACTTCTCGCGTTCGTTCGCCAATCGCGTTTGGGCGCATCTCGTCGGACGCGGGATCGTCGAGCCGATCGATGACTTTAGCGACAATAATCCCCCCAGCCATCCCAAGACGCTGGACTACCTGGCCGACGAGTTTGTCGCCAACGGTTACGACCTGAAAACACTAGTTCGAATGATCGTGAACAGCGATCCGTACCAGCGCAGTCATGTCTATGGCATGGACGAATTGACACAATCCAAGCTGGAATCGTCGTTCCTGGCAACGCCGATGCGGCGCATGTTGAGCGAGGTTATCTACGACAGTATCGTGACGGCGGGGCATATGTTTGAGGTCAAGCACGCCGCGGGCAGGAACCTGAAGACGGTGTGGCAACCGAGTCAACTCGCCAAGGCACCGAAGGGAAATGAGTCGGTTGTCGGCCAGCTCGCGCTCGGCGGCGGTCCGCAGATGAAGGCCATGCCGGCAAAGGACCAACTCGCGTCGGCTGGAGGCTATAACCTGGAAAGCGCAATCGAGTTGGATTTCGATTCGATTCTCAAGAAGAACGCCGAACTCAATGACGACGATGCGACCGAGACGGTGGCGATTGAGAAGATGCGCGTCATGTCGAAAGAGGAGCTGGAAGCGATGCGGATGGCGCAGCAAGACCGGGAGCGTCGCAATGTCGAGTATATCGATCACTTCGTCAAAGCGACGATCGATGACAACCCGAGTTTCATCTCGTCGTTCCTCATGGCTTCCCCCGCGGCCCCCGAACATTTTCTCCGCGTCTTTGGTCAGACCGATCGCGCACAGTTGGGCGAACATCGCGACCAGAGTCCTTCGATGCGGCAGGCGCTGATGATGCTCAACGGGAGTCTGACTCACGAGGCCTCGCGCGTTGGTGAACTCGAACCGGTTTACTCGCTGCTCATCGGTGAGAAGGCCGACCTGTCGCAAGCGATCCAGCTGGTTTACCGCGAGATCCTGACCCGCCAGCCCACTGAAAACGAACTTGTCGAAGCCAAGACGATCATTGCCGAAGCAGGCAGCCCGCTCGATGGCATGGCTGACCTGCGTTGGCTGCTACTGAACTGTGACGAATTCCGTTTCTTGCCGTAACCACAAAATTGTAGACGGCACACTCCGTGTGCCGAATTCCGCACACGGAGTGTGCGGTCTACATCGTCACCACTACCCACCACTACTCGAAGGAGATCCCGGATGCACTGCCTCGAATACAAGCTAAGCCGCCGCGCGATGCTCGGCACTGCTGCCAGCGCCACGTTCCTTGGATTCAACGTCCGCCAGTTGTTGGCTCTCGAAGGAACCAGCCATCCGGCCAAAGCGGAGCACGTCATCCTGTTCTGGAACGGTGGCGGGATGTCGCACATCGACACCTGGGATCCGAAGCCCGGTCGCCCGACGCAAGGTGAATTCGAAGCGATTAAAACGTCGGCGACAGGAATTGAAATCTCGGAGATTTTTCCTGAACTCGCCAAGCAGATGCATCATTGCTCGTTGATCCGCTCCATCGCCGGCACGCAGGGTGCCCACGGCCGAGCGACTTACAATTTGCAAACGAGCTACAGCGAGTTTCCGAATCTGGTTCATCCCGGCTTCGGCTCGGTGGTGACTCATGAAAAGCCGCAGGTCGGTGACTTGCCGGCTTATGTCTCGATCAGCGGCCGCGCTCCGCGAGCGGGCTATCTCGGACAAACTTGCGAAGCGTACTTCGTCGGCGAGCCCGGTGGGAAAGACCCCTACCTGTCGTTCCCTGAAGGCATTGCCCAAGAGCGAGGGAACAATCGGCTGGAACGGCTGGCCAGTTTCAACAGCCGCTTCTCGACGGGTAACTCGAACGAAACGCTGAAGGCAACGCAGACGTCCATTAAAGACGCCGTGCGGCTGATGCGCAGCCCAGCACTGCAAGCTTTCGAGCTGGACAAAGTGCCAACGACGACCCTGAATCGCTACGGCGACACGGCCTTCGGTCGCGGAGCGCTCGTGGCGAAGCAGTTGGTCGAAACCGGAGTTCGTTTCGTGCAAGTGAATCGAGGCGGATTCGATACGCACACGAACAACTTCCCCGCGATGCGAAATCACGGTGAAGTGATGGATCCTGCTCTGGCTTCGTTGATCGAAGATCTGGCTGAAACCGGCATGCTCGAGAAGACGCTGGTCGTCATGCTCAGCGAGTTTGGACGCACGCCGACGATCAACAAAGACGCTGGCCGCGACCATTACCCGACCGTCTTCAGCGGTTTCCTGGCTGGTGGTGGCATCAAGGGCGGCACGGTCGTTGGATCGTCCGACGAAGACGGCATGCAACCCCAGGACCGCCCGGTCAAAGTGCCTGATTTGCACGCAACCTTCTGCCATGCACTCGGCATCGACCCGACGAAGGAGGTGATGACCCCGCTGGCACGTCCGTTAAAACTAGTCGATGGTGGCACGCCGGTTTCCGAGCTGTTTGTTTAGAGCTTGTGAAGCAGACATTTCGCGGTCGCCTTTCCGCCGGGAAAACCGGCACCGCGAGATGTCATCGCACGGAAGCAGTGCAAAGTTGCCGCATGAGGCGGCCAATTGAGTTGTCTGAATTACAATGGTTCTAGTCGCGCCGGTTTGGCGACGTCGACGATTGGTTCCTTGTAAGATAGACGATCGGAGTTTGCGGCTTCGACTGACGCAGACTGGATTTACGGAACATTCCCGCCTCAAAGTAGCTCTCCCATGCGTTTACTGCTTTTGTTCGCAATAGTTGCGGTCGGTACGCTCGTCCCTCCGGTGCAGGCTCAAGACGACGCAGCATCGTCACCGGCTCGCGGTTCACTGATCGAGGACCGGGCGGCTCACAAGCTGGTCGAAGCCGGCGACGCCCGGCTGGAGGCTGACGAGCCGGCGAAGGCTGTCGAGGTCTGGCAGTCCGTCATCGAACGCTATCCGACGAGCCGCGTGCGGTTCCTGGCTCACATGCGATTGGGGAACTATTTCCTCGAACGGGACCGGGCCTTCGAGAAAGCACGCGTTCAATTCGAGTCCGTCGTCACGGAAGAGAATCGCGAGGAAGAGCAACGGGCGGAAGCCACGCTCAAAATGGGTGTCTGCTTTTACGAGGCCCGCAATTTCGGCAAGTCGTTTCAGGTGATGCGTGATGTCATCGAGAAATTCCCTGTCAGCCAGCACGTCAATCAAGCTTACTACTATATCGGCCTCGGTCATTTCCAACTCGGGCACTACAGCCGGGCGATTGCCGCGCTGGAGAAGGTGGGAACCGCTCTGTCGGGTGAGGACCAGCAAGTCCACAAGGTCGAAGCCGGCAAACGGTTGTTCATCAAAATCGAAGACGCCGATCTGGCCGCGTTGGAATCGGGCGAGGCGGTGAAGGTCGAGTGCCAAGCCGCCAGCGGCGACAAGGAAATCGTGGATTGCTTCCCGGTTGGCCGCAACGTACGGATCGTCCTCGGGAGCATCACGACTCAGCTCGGTCGTCCCCGGCCCGGCAACGGATCTCTCGAAGTCAAAGGCGATGACCAAGTATCGGTCACCTACATCGACCAGCACACGGCGGACAAACAATTCGACCGCAAGCTGCTGCACGAAGTGACCGTCGTCGGCGACGGCATCGTCTCGATCACCGATGGAGCGTTCAGCGAGACGTTGCAAGGTGTCGTGCTCGGCAAGACAGTCAACATTCAAACCAGCGACCCCGACCGAGACCTGACGGACGAGGCCGATCAACTGAGTGCTTTCGTCGAAGTCTACCGCGCGAAAACAGACGAAGAGCTCGAAGCCGAAGCGATCGCCGCGGTCAATGCGGCGGGTGGCGCTGTTGCAAACGCGACGCCCGTGCCTGGGGATGAAGAAGCGAAAGAAATCGATCGGTTCAAGCTGGTAGATCGCGCGGAAGTCCGCTTCGTCGAAGCCCTTGTCGAGAGCCAAGCGGCTTCCCTCGATGGAGCCGCAATCCCTGTGGATGCGACCGCAACGACTGACGCCGACCCGGCTGCGGCAACCGTCCCGGCGGCGGTTGGTGCCGGCGAGCCCGCGGATACGTCGGTCCACAGCGGCATCTTTCGCGCGTCGATCCAACTCGCACGGGCCGACGAGGCCATCACCGGTGATGATACACTCCAAGCCTTGCCAGGGGACATCGTTCGCGTGGTCTATCAAGACGACAAGAACACAACGGACAGCAGCCGCGAAGTTCGAGTCGATGCCAAGTGCATCGAAGGAAACCTGGGCGGTGTCCGCGTTACACGTTCCCAGATTGCGGATCGCGAACTGCGAGTCAAGACCCGGCTGAAGACCGCCGACGCGCTGACCAACATCGGCAACCGCTACAAAGAATTCGGTCTGAAGGATAACGCCCGCGGCAAGTACGACCAGGCGCTTGTGCTGTGCGAAGAGATCATGACCGAGGCGAGACAGCTCGGCGGTCGCTTGCTGGAAGAGACCTATGTGCAACTCTGGCAGATTTATTTCGAGATGGATCGGCTGGAGTTGGCCGCGGCGATGGCGGAACAGTTGCAGCGGGAGTTCCCGAACAGCGGTTTCGTGGACGACGCGCTTCTGCAACTCGCGGAGGTTGCCCGCAAGCAAGGCGACTTGAATCGCGCGATCGGCGTTTACTCGCGACTGGTCAACATGCAGACGAGCCAGTTGCGCGGCGAGGCGCAGTTTGGGATCGCGGAATGTTACGGCGCGATGGCCGACGCGACGACGGGCCCGCAGGCAACGCAGCTGTACGATCGCGCTTTCCAGGAATACAAGAAGGTGTTCGACCAATTCCCCGAGAGCGGACGCGTCGGCGAGGCGGTTGCGCAGATGGCGAATTATTACTATCGTCAGCAAGACTATGCTCGCGCGGTCGACACGTTCGAAACCGTGCTGACAAACTATCCTGACGCCAAGTTCCTGGACGTGATTCTGTTTAACTACGGCCGCTGTCTCTATCGCATGGACCGCAAAGGCGAGGCTCGCCGTCGATTCGATCAGCTGATTGCCGACTATCCCGAGAGCACGCTCGCGGCCGATGCGAAGAAGATTTCCGAAGCGCTCACCACGGCGGGAGGGTGATGCATGTCTTCGTCCTGTCTCGTCGCCGTCCGAAAAGGCACAACACACATGCTCCGTTCGACGATTGCTACCTGTTTGTTGCTAACCGGTTTTGCAGCGAATGTCGTCGCACAAGACGAAGCGACGCCGGCCAAGACCATCGACGCTGTCTCGCAAGCGGCGACTTCGCTCGAGGCCGAGCTTGGAAAACACAAAGACAACGCACCCGAAGCTGGTGAAGCGTTGTTCAAGCTGACGGAGTTGTATTACGAAAACGGCCGTACCTTTGGCTTGGTGCGATCGGCCCAGCGATTCGTCGCGGCACATCCGACCGATCCGCGCCACGCGGGTGTCATGCTGAAACTGCTGGATGGACTGGAATCACTTTCGCGCAACAAAGAGTTCGCCGTTATAGCGCGCCAGTTTCTGACGCGCTACCCCAGCGCGGCCGAATGCCCGCGGGTGGAAGAACGGCTCGCCTACATTCTCGAAAAGGTGGGGGAACGCGAAGACGCTGCGAAGGTCTATCAAGCTCGCTGGCGGCGCGAGCCGAACGCAAACGGTCGCCAGTTCGGCGAACAGGCGTGTCTGCTCTTTGCGCAAGTTGGCACTCCGGGTGTCGCGCAGGGGGCCGAACTGGCCGAAGAGATGTTCGACCGCCTGCCCAAGGACGACTATGTCAGGTTCGTCGGACTGCGTTCCTATTACGAATGGCGTCGCATCAGCCGCTGGGCTGAGGCGAACGCGATCGGCAATAAACTTGTCAGCTCGAATTTGCTCCGCGATCCGGAACAGAAACGCGAAGTGCTGCGGACGATGGCCGAGAACTACGGCTACGTCGGACAGCACTCGAATGCCGTCGAGATGCTGAAGCAGGTCCGCGCCCTCCGCGACGATCAATGGTCGCACTACTATCACATTCAACGGCTGTACGACTCGGCGGCTCCGGCGGCCCAAATGGAGCCGGTGGTCAAGGAATACTTTGCCAAGTATCCGGAGCGTGAGGATCGCTACGAACGGATCGCGTTGCTGGCGGTGGCCTGGAATCGCGAACAGAATCCCGAACGCGCTCGGACCATGTTCCGCACCTTGCTGTCGACCGCCCCTCTGTCGCAGAGCGTGGCCTCTTACTTCGTTCAGTTGAACGGAACCGAACCGGAGCAACTGGCCGACACCGAAAAGGCCCTGCTCGAGGCGATCGCCAAGAATCCGAAGGACGTTTGGTTTCTCCGCTACCAGCTGGGCTTCACGCTCTATCGCGACCGCCTGAAGGACAACGCCAAGGCCAAGCAAGTGCTGCGGGAAATGCTCGAACAGTCGCCGACCAACGACGGCAATATCTGGAGCGTCATTTCGTGGCTGCTGTCCAACGCCGAAAGCGAAGACGAGTTCCGCGCGGATGTCGCGCGGATCGTCAAGGTCCGGCGTGAGTACATTCATTGGACGAATCTACGCCAGTACCTCGGCGAGTGGGCGAAGAACGCGAAACGCGACAAGGATCTGCGCGAGCGGGCGGACTACGTCCAAGCGGAACTTGACAAAGCCGATCGCGATCCGATTACGGCGCTGGTCTTGCAAATTGTCCGCGGGCCTTACGATGCGAAGGATGCCCGGGTGCGCGACCAGCTGCTTCTTCCCGAGAATTTCAGCAAACTGAACAAGGAGCTGCAGCGCTACGTGCTGTGGGATCACGGCTATTATTACCAGCACTATTCGCCGGGCGATGAACGTGCGAATGCGGCTCCCCATTACGCCCAGCTCGTGCAGATGTTTCCGGAGGAGTTTGAGTATCGCTATCGCTACCTGCAAGTCGCCTCGGACTATGGGCAAGCGGAAGTCGCCAAAGAAGCGGCGTTGTCGGTGATGTCCGTCGTACCGCCCGCCAACAACAGCGATATCTGGCGGCGGCTGGGCATCGCGGCCGACAAGATGAAGGACGCCGATCTGGCGCGGCAGGCGCTCGCCTATGCGAAGGATTCACAACAAAAGTACGGCCCCGATTACGGCAACATGACGGGACTCGGCGACGTCTTTCAGCGGCTCGAACTTCTCGACGAAGCCCTCGCCATCTGGAAAGAAGTCTCGGAACAGACGGTGAATTACTACGAGAATCGTGAATCATCATGGCGGCTGTTTCAAAGGCTCGAAGACCCGCAGCAAAAGATCGCTTTTGCGGCCAGCCGTTTTGCCCAGGACACCGATTATCACGGTCGCGATGCGATGTGGCTGGCGGATACGCAGCTGCGAATCGGCGATCTAAACGGATTCGAGAAGACGCTGAAGGACACGCTGACCCGCGCGCGAAATCGTCCGTATCAGGGCTGGGGTGCGGACGCTTGGAGTCTGCACTACATGCTGAATTACTTCCGGACGAGCAACGCGGATTACCGGCTCGATAAAGAGAAAGAGAACACGCCCGAGAGCATCTTGCGAGTTGCGCGAGCGATTCGCGATATGGAGTTCGATTGGCCGTCGGCCCAAGCCGAGTTGATCCTCTTGGAAAGTGAAGCGGCGGATGCTCGCACTCCGATGGAGCGGGCGCTCGCCTGGCAACGAGTCGCGCGGCCGTTGCCTCCCGATTCGCATCGCTGGGATCAACTGATGCCTTTCGCGCAAAGTGCGATCACGCGTCAGGAGTATGGCATCGCCGCGACCTTGCTGACCAGCATGCTCGAAAACCTGAATGCGGCGAACGACCCGCGCAAAGACCAGGGACGGGCGATGATCGGCCAGTGCTACACGCGGTTGGGGACGGTCGGTTTAACCATCGACGAAAACAGTCCGCTCGCGCCGCTGTTGCAAGCAGCGCTGTATCTGCGTCTGGGCGACGAGTCGCTGGCCCTGGAGGCGTTTCTGGCGAATAAAGCACTCTTCGACCAACATCGTGACGAAGTCCCGGTCGATCTGCTGGTGTTCGTCTGCGAGAACTTGATGGCGGCGAGCGGCGAAGAGAATCACAACAAAGTCGAAGACAACTTGCGCTCTTGGCTGATCAAGAACAGCGAAGCCACGACGGTCGACGATCTCTTGAAGGCCGAGATCCAGTATCTCTTGGCAAAGAACTTCTTCGGAGCGAAGCGGTACGATGTGGCCCGCGGCGAGTACACGACCGTCATCAATCGCTATCCGAGCACGCCGTTCGCGACCGAAGCGGAATTCGGCATCGGCGAGACTTTCATGGCTCAAAAGGTCTACGATCAGGCGGAGGTGGTGTTCGAGAAACTCGCGAACAGCCGCGACGCCGAGATCATGATCAGGGCCGAGTTCCTCCGCGGCGTCCTCGCGCATCGGCGCGGCGACAACGATGAGGCCCGCAATATCTTTCGTAATGTTTTGGAACGCGTTCCCAGCGTCGAACTCGCCAACCAGGCTCTCTATAACCTGGCCGAGGTCTACAGCGACGAAGAGCGTTACATGGATCAGTTGCAGCTGTTGATGACGGTCGGGCGGCTTGGTCGGGTCAGCAAGCGCCAACATGCTCCGGGAATGCCCCTGTCCATCGTCGTTCAGGACAGCGACCTCGGAATCAGCCGCGGGCACAATCGCATCCCGGTCATTGTGCGAACCGAGCCCGGTGGTGATGAAGAGATAATCTATCTGACGAGCGGCGGTGCCGGCAAAGGCGTGTTTCGAGCTGATGTCGACACCGAGTTAGGCCCTGTCACCAAGTCGGACAAAGTCCTGCAGCTGACGGGTCGCGACACGATTCGTTGCGATTACCCAGAACAGTTCAAGTCGGAGTTCAAAACCGTCCCGCTTTCCGACGTCGAGATCCGCATTGCATCGGACGCCCAGTTCGAGGTCGCGAGCAATAAGATCATCGACGAGAAGGAAGAATCGTTCAGCGAGCGGCTGGAACGCGAGTCGCGCGAGCGGCAGCGAGCCGACAGCCGGCAATCGACGCGACGCCCGACGAATCAAATCAAGCCTGGAAATCCGATTTACCTGCGTGTGAAAGACGGTGATCGTGATCTCGGCGACACGCTAGACACGATTGTGGCAAAGCTGGTCGCGGATAGCGGCGATCAGGTGCGCGTCGAGTTGACCGAGACGGAGCCGCACTCGGGGGTCTTCGAGGGAATCGCGAAGACGGGCGAACTGCCTGCCGGCGCTCTCGCGAGCGACACCGCGATCGACCACAACCCGCTCATGGCAATCGACCAAGACCGGGAAACGTATTGGCAAAGTGAGCCGGACGGAGCGACTCCCAAGACGCTGACCGTCGACATGAAGGATTTACGGACGATCTCGCGGGCCAAATTCTTCGTGCCGCAATCCGACGACAACAAGCCAATCCGGGCCGAACTGCAAGCCAGTTACGATGGCGAATATTGGTACCGCGTCGCGGCCCATCCGGCGATCCCGGACGCCCCGCCGATCGCAGTCGACTATGGAGCGATGCACTATCGCTTGTTCGCGGGTAATGCGACGGGCTATACGACGTGGCAACAGGTGTTAAATCTGGCCAACGGCGAGCCTATTGAAGAGGGGCCCGTCGCGGATAGCCAACTCGTCTGGAAACGGCCCGAGAACAAGGATGAACAACCGCAATACCTCTCGATGATCTGGTTCGGCAAATTCGTCCAGCCGCGAACGGGAGCGGTTCGCTTCGAAGTTCGCGGCTTTCGGACGGCGTTGGCATTGAACGGCCGGCTCGAATTGGAACCCGAACAAGGCAATCGATCCGTCGATGTCTGGCTTGAGAAAGGGGTTCATGACCTGACCATCTTCGCGGCGGCTCATCCGAGCACGCCGGAACTCTCGGCGCTGCGGGCACGAGCCAGCTTGAGCGAACAACGAGTTACCCTGAGTCCGTTTCTGACGAGCGATTTTGATTTGGCGTCCGTTGTAGGACGGAGTTCTACTCCGTCGACGGACGCTGCGGACTCTGGAACGGACGGAGTACAACTCCGTCCTCCGACGAACCCGTTGAACTTGACAGCCGATGCGGCCAAGTTTGACAAGAAAACGGAGCAATTCGGCATCCAAGAGCAAGGTGAGAACAGGCAGATCGCGAACTGGCAGGCTGTCGAAGATGTGGCGTATTGGGAATTCGACGCGCCGGTCGGCGTCTATGATGTGTGGCTCAACTATTCACACCAGGGCGGTGGTTCCGTCGTCCGCGTCGAACTTGGCGAACAGTATTTCACCTCCAATTTGCCCAACACAGGCAACTGGAACACGTATCGCAACGATCGCTTCGGAACGCTTGTCGTCGATGAGCCGGGCCAAGTGCGGTTGGCGGTTCGGCCCGAAGTGATCCAAAATGGATATGCGCTGGGGTTACGGGGTGTCGAGTTGCGACCTGCGAGCGGTTCACGAGTCGTGCTGTCGGCCGATGCTTGGGAGTATCGATTCGACCCGATCGACGTTCGCTACACCCGGTTCGTGATCAACGAGTATCTTGGCGAAGCCGTCGCAGTGAATCACGTCGAGATCTCGGGTGAAGACCGCACGAATCTGTTCATTCCAACCGCAGCCGACGTATTGGCGTTGTCCCAGAATGACGTGTTGGAAATCGCCGGCGGCGACCTTGTCACCGCGAGCTACACGGACGAAGTGACGCAGGTCAACGCGGGTGGCAGTCGGCTGTTGACAGGCCGCTTGCAAGCCACCTACTTCGACGCGGCAATCGCGCCGATCTCGTACGACTTCGTGCGTGATCGAAACGGTTCCGTGCAAACCGTCCGCAAGCTTTTGAAACGAGTGGAGCCGGGCGAGCGTCTGGTCGTCGAGATTGTCGATTACGATCGCGATCAAACCGCCGCCCCCGATCAAGTGCAGTTTGAAGTGATGGTGAACGATGGCGAACCGGTGAGGTTCGCGGCCACCGAAACGGAAGAGTATTCGGGCATCTTTACGAAAGAGGTCGATACAACGGCCCAAGTCGAAGAGGACAAGCTGACCGTCCGTCGCGGGGACCGCATCTACGTCCGATACCTCGACGAACAGAACACCTTTCCCGGCCACTCGGTGCCGCGCGAGAGTGTGGTTTACGTAAACGAGCCGACCGATGCCCGGATCCGCATCCTGGAATCCCGCGTTCTCCCGCCTCCGCCCGACAGCGAAGCTCCACCACGAATCACTTATCACGAACCCGCGCCCGATGCTCAGATCAGCAGCGTGGCCTTCGAAGCTCCGCTGACGGTCGAAGTGATCGATCCCGATGCGGCACGCGACAGCCTCAGTGAATTGACGGTCACGGTGACAACCTCCGACGGCGCGAAGGCTGACGTCCGCTGCGTGGTGTCCGGTGCTTTGTCACAAGTTCCGCGACAAACGGCGGATGAGTGGGCCTTGGAGGAGGGAAGGTTCATCGGACAAGTCATCCTGCAACTCGGCAGCAGTACCAGTACCGACGTCGTTCCCATCACGTCCGAGATGCCTCGCAATCTAATTGGCGGCGGACGGCTGGAGGAGGGCGAGGCATCGTCGTTCGATGATAATCTGGTGGCTCGCGTGTTGAACCTGACCGGTAAGGATCAGATTATAGCGAGCTATCGGGACGAACTCCGAACCGATGAGAAGCCGATCAACATTCCCGCCCGCGGGCGGTTGATCTCGAACGGTCTGCTGGCCTGCACTGATCGCGAATACGACAAACCGATCTCACAATTGCACGTCGGCGAGAAGCTCTTTCTGATGGTGACCGATCCCGATCAGGACACTTCCGATGAACGTGATGTCACGCAAGTGGAAATCACGACGGAGTTCGGCGAGAAGGAAACCGTCCAGTTGTCCGAGACGCTCGTCCACAGCGGCGTCTTCACCGGTTCGTTCACGCTCCGATCGAGCGAGAAGCCGACACCGGGCAACTTGCAAGCCGGCGATCCGCTCATCGAATGCTACTTCGGCGATACGGTTCGAGTGCGGTATTTTGATCCCGCGGCCAGTACCGAGAGTGGCGATCTCGAGTTGGCTCAAGAAATCCCGGTGGTCATCGGAACGGATGGTCTCGTGTCGGCGTTCAGCAAGACTTTCAACGACGAGAAGTTGGCCGTCGAGACGAAGTTTCACATCGCGGAAAGTTACTTCGAATTGTTCAAAAGCCATCGCGAATTGAAACGCAGTGCCGAGGAACTAACCGACTTGGCGGCGGGCCGCCGGATTCTGCAAGAAGTGATGGAAGACTATCCCGATCCGAAGTATGTTCCGCGGATTGCCTACCTGCTGGGACAGTTCTCCCAGGAACTGGAAAACTGGAGTGAGGCGATCGAGTCGTACGAGATGATCGTGCGTCAGTATCCCGATCATTCACTGGCAGCCGACGCGCAGTACAAGCTCGCCCAAAGCCACGAAGAGGCCGGCGACTTTGACGAGGCCCTCGAAGCCTATGTCACGCTCGCCGCGACGTATCCCAAGAGCCCGCTGATTGCCAGTGTGATGATTCGCATCAGCGACCACTTTTACAAGGCGACAGAGTACCAGATCGCGGCGCAGGTCGGTGAGAAGTTCCTGGAACGATTCGAAGGTCATCAACATGCCGCGCGGATCGCGTTTCGGATCGGCCAGTGTGCCTACAAAGCCGAGACGTTCCAAGATGCCGGGTTGTCGTTCGATCGATTCACCAAGCTCTTCCCGGAAGACGAATTGTCGCCCGATGCGCTCTTCTGGTCCGGTGAAAGTTTTCGCATGGCGAACAACACTCGCGAGGCCTTCCGCCGCTACAATCGATGCCGTTGGGACTTCCCTGAAAGCGAAGCGGCGCGCTATTCCCGCGGGCGATTGGCGTTGCCCGAAATGCTTCAGCAGTTCGAGGCGGAAGCACGATCCATCGAAGACCAATAAGGCCTCCCCCGCCAGCGGCTCAACCTTGAACCAACACCTTTGCCAATGAATGCGCTGCTCCTACTTACCTTGATGCTCCCGGCACAGGCCGCTGCGCAAGAAGCTTCCCCAGTGCCGGCACCCGACAGCGCCGTCGCCGCGGATTCCGAGGCGGCAACGGCCGGTACGGCCGACGCGGAAGCTTCGCCCGATACGGAAACACCCGCTGCCTCCGATGCGATCGCCGATGACTCGGGCTCGATGCTGGGCAGCACCTTGAACGACATACTCAACTCCGGCGCGATCGGACTGCTTCGCCAGGGCGGTTGGTTCATGTGGCCGATTCTCGTCATGGGGATCGTCGCCGCCGGAGTGATCATCGAGCGATACCGGAGTTTGAAGATGCTCTCCGGCGACAGCGAGGCGTTGCGCCGGCAAGTTCACGCGTTGCTCGACGAGGACCGCGTCGAAGAAGCTTTGCGGCTGTGCGATCAGGAACAAGGACCCGTCCCGGCGATTCTGTCCTCGGGGCTGCGGAAGTTCCTGGTCTTGCGGCGGCTGAACGACGATCCCGGACGCATCGAGGAACAGGTCGTCAAGGCGATGGACGATTACGGCGTGCATGTCGTCGCCGCCTTGGAACGCCATCTGGCCGTGTTGGCGACGGTTTCCAGTGTGGCACCGATGCTCGGGTTTCTGGGCACCGTTTCCGGCATGATCAATTCGTTCCAGGACATCGTTGCCAAGATGGGCGAGATGAACATCGTCGAGGCGGCCGCCGGTGGTATCAGCGAAGCCTTGCTCACGACCTGCTTCGGATTGATCATTGGCATCCCGGCGTTCATCGCGTTCAACTACTTCACAAGCGTCATCAACCGCTTTGTGCTGGACGTCGAAGAATCGGCGACCGAATTGATCGAAGGCGTGACGCTGAAGATGGCTCTGGAACAGCACGCGGCGACGGAACCTACCACCGGCGGTTAACGGTCATGCGCGTTGCACGAACGACGAAACTGATGGTCGAGCCACCGTCCAGCGCGACGGGCGATATCGCGTTCAACTTGATCGTGTTCTTTCTCGTGTGCGCTTCGGTGCAACCGGACACGGGCCGCCGTCAAACGATCCCCAGCAGCGAGACGGTCGAAGAGGAATCGAAGCAAACGGAAAACATCGAGGTCTCGTTGACCCGCGTGGCGGTCCTGGTGAACGGCGACGTCATCCCGACAAACCGGCTGCAATCTCGCTTGAAGACACTCCTGGCAGGCAAGTCGCAACCAAGCGACAAGGTGGTTGTTGTGAAAAGTGAGCCGGATACCCCGTACAGTCACTGGATCTTTGTTACCACGGTGATCGAAGACGCTGGCGGCATTGTTACGCTGCAACTGGAAGAAGAACGCGAAGTCCAGATCCCAGGGTAGCGTGCGTGAACCGCACGAAAACCGCGTTTCCTTTTGTACGATGGCCTTCCCAGGCCGTCGATTCCTTGCGATGCCGGTGAACGACGGCCTCGGAAGGCCATCGTACAAAAGCATTAACGTCAGCCTCCCGCCTTCGTCAGCCAGCGATCAAGCTGATTGGCAAACGCTTGTTTGTCTTTGGCATTGAAGTTCGGCGGTCCGCCGGTGATCTGCCCGCCGCCCCGCAATTCGTCCAGCATGTTGCGAACCACAAGCCGTTCGCCAACATTATTGTCCGTGTACAACTCGCCTCGAGGATTCAGGGCCTGACCTCCCTTTGCGACCACGTCCGCCGCGAGTGGAATATCGGCTGTTACGACAAGATCACCCGGTTCGACCAATTCTACGATCCGCCGGTCTGCTTCGTTCATCCCGGATTGAACGACGATGTTGTCGATAAACTCGGATTTGGGTGTATACATTTGCTGATTGGCGACCAAAGTTACCTTGACCTTCCTTCGCTTTGCGGCACGATACAACAACTCCTTAATTTCACCCGGACACGCATCCGCGTCGACCCAAACTTGCATGGACGAGTTCCTTCGTTGTCGTTGAAGGCTGGGCGTTGGTGCCTTTGTACGATGGCCTTCCGAGGCCGTCGATTGTTTCACGACGGCCTTGGAAGGCCATCGTACGAAACGCGGTGCGTCGGGACTCAATAGATTTCGTGATAGTGATGTGCGTAGATTTCTTCGCACTGCGCTCGCAAGCTGGCGTCGGTCGCATAATTATCACCGAAACGATCGGCGCTCAGCACGCTGGGATCGATCCATGGCTGGCGATCACAAATGATATCAGCGACGATCCGACCGGCACCCGGCGAGCGATCGATACCGCCGACTCCGCAGCCGGAAAGCACGACGAGTCCTCGCAGACCGGATGGTTCGGAAAGGACCAATCTCCCATCCGGCGAAATCGTTGGCAAGCCGCGGCGTTCCTGCACGACCGTCGCGTCGGCAAGCGAGGGGAAGAACGTCCGCGCGGCAGCACTGAGTTGCTGATAGTAAACAGGATCGGCTTCCAGCGCAGAGATCTCGAACTTCCGATCAAAGTCGTTCATGTCGAAGCTCAGCGGACGATAGCCGTACCCACCCACGAGCAACCCGCCGGCTTCGTGTCTGACATAGATCTGAGGCTCGGTAAAGCGAACGATGGGCTGGTTCGGCACCACACCAGCGATCGGGCCCGTCACATAGGCTTGATGCCGCACGGGAACCGCGCGGAGGTTCAAACCGAGCTGCTGAGCGAACTGCCGGGTCCAGGCACCGGCCGCCAAAACAACCCACTTGGTTTCGATCGTGCCTTCGCTTGTTTTCACTCCCGCCACCCGACCGTTCGTGATCACCAAGCCGGTGGCTTCGACGCGCGTTTGAAACGTGGCACCTCGATCCTTGGCGGCTGCGGCGTAAGCAACGGCGACGGACTTCGGCTCGACATAGCCGTCGCGAGGAATCAACAGAATCCGGCAATCATCCGGCGGGGTGAATGTTGGCACCAACTCTCTCGCCCGCCCGGAGGAAATGAACTCGACGTTATGGCCGAGTTCCTCCGCGGCCTTGAGTCGAGCGGCAAGGTCGTGCTGGAATCGCTCCGTCAGGGCGACCCGCAGGCTGCCCGTTTGGCGAAAATCGATCGCATGGCCCGTGCGCTGCTCGAAGTTCTCGAAGAACTCGATACAGTACTTGCCGAACTCGAACGCAAATCGATCGACATTCAAGTAGCCAGTCTGCCCGGCCGCTTGCGGCGTGGTCCCACTCGCGATCGGTCCCCGGTCGATGAGCACGACATCGTCTTGCCCCGCGTCGGTCAGATGGAAAGCCGCGCTCGCGCCGAGCACGCCACCGCCGATGATCACCGTGTTTGCTGTTTTTGGTAACACAATCATTCCTTTCCAGATGACCTAAAAGGCTGCCAGACCAGCAGCACCAAGATCACCACACCTGATGTCAGTGAGATATAGTGCAAAGTCGTTAGTAACCAGACAGGGATCATGCGGATTCCTCACCAAGAGTGCCTTGTCACAAAATCATGG
>JAQBZB010000447.1 GCA_027622275.1 Planctomycetota bacterium
GTTGGAATACCGATTATCTTGCCCGAGTCCTTGGACTACAAAAGACTTAGTGTGCGTTTGCCGTGGTCCGTTCCTCCGTGACCAAGCCGACGCTGACCAGATGCCGCAGCAGCGGCTCGATCGCCGGCGGCTCGGGCGGCATGGCGTCGAGCACCGCGCGAAACTCCGGCGGCATCGCTTTCAGCTGCGCCTGCATCTCCGCCGGAAGCAGCGGCAGCATGTCGAGCATCTGCTTGATCTGCCGGAGTTGTGCCGTCTCTGGACCATCCTCGCCGCTCCACACGCTGCGCAGCAGTCCCAGCGACACGGGGTCGTTGGCGATGGCGATCATCCACAGCAGGCGTCGGGCGTCGGGGCTGGCTTCGTGGATCAGTTGATCGAGCGACGTCGCGAGGGCGTCGCTCAGGTAGGCCAGCTCTTTCGCATCTCCCCGATCGGTCGCGAACAGTTCGGGAAGCTGGCTGTAGTCGTGGCTGGTCTCCAGTGCATCGAGCGCTTGCAGGAGTTGCGGCCGCAGCGACTCGCCCCCGACCGCCAACCGCGCGAGGCGATCCATCAGCAGCGGATGAAAACGGCTGGCAGTCAGCAGCCGCCTTGCGAGCTTGCTTTCTCCCGCGTCGTTGCCGAAGAGCATCTCGCTCAAGCCCTTGTGCTGGCCGAGATACAGCGCGGCCTCGCCCGACGGCAGCGGGCCGAGCAAGACGTGATGCGCCACCGTCGCCGGCAACACGGCGAGCGGACGGCGGCAGGTGATGAGGACTCGCGACGGGGCGTCGATCAACTCGCTCGCCAGCAGCCCGAGGCACCGGTCCCACGCCGGGTCTTGGCAGGTAGCTTGGGACTCTGTCCCGAGAGTGTTTGGCAGACCGGACTCGGGACGGAGTCCCAAGCTACTCGGCTTGAGGTTCGTTTCAAAATTGTCGAGCACCAGCAGGATCGGCTCGTCCTTCAACGCGCGGATCAGATTGCGGGTGAGCCGCTCCAGACGTTCCGGGCCGGTGAACTCGGCGTTGGCTTCGCGATGGATGGCGTCGGCGGGTCGGACTTTGACGTGTTCGTGATAGCGGCCCAACTCACCGTTCAGCTTCATGTGGATGTCGCGCAGCGTGGCCTCGAAGCCGAGCGGGTTCGGCTTGGCTTGATACAGCAGCACCCACTCGAAGCGCGACTCCCACAGGGCGAGCGATTCGGCGGTCAGGGCGGTCTTGCCCATGCCTCCCAGGCCGGTGATGACGGCGACCGGTTTCACTTCGGCGCCGCGGCTCGAACCGATGAAGTCCGATCCCAGTTCGGCCAGTTCCCAAGTGCGGCCGACGAAATGCTCGTGCCCCGCCGTGGTCAACTCGGTGATCTGGTGCAGCTGAGGATTGCGCGTGTCGAGACCCGGACTGCGACCCTGCTGCAACGTCAGGCCGGGTTGCTCGGCACCGTACAGCACCGGCGTGGCGTGATCGCAAACGGAGTAGCGGACGCCGTCGTGCTTCTGCGGATCGCGCAGCGAGTTCCTGGCCATCGTCAACGCTTCGGCCACGCTCTTCGGCTTCGTGTGGGCCAGCAACGCGCGATAGAATTCGATCCCCAACTCGCGGGCATAGTCGTCCCCGACGGCATAACGCATGGCGACGACCGACGAGACCCCACCTCGCAGCAGTGCGTGAGCCGTGCCGGTGTAGCCGGGCTGCTCGTCGAACTCGATCTGCTTTGTGGCGGTAGCGGTGAGCGGCATGGCGCTAGCCGCCGGTGTTTCGTTCGGGGGCAGGCCGGCGGCTAGCGCCTTGCCGCTCACGAGTTCTTTCCCTTGCGCGATCGCCATGAATTCGTTCCAGTCCTTCGCGCGCAGGATATCGCCGGAGTGACACGCGCTGAGGAAGAACAGCCGCGGGATGAAGCAGCCCGCACTGGTGAAGAGATCGAGCAACTGATCGCCCGAGAGCCGGTCGCTCGTTCCGCCGGGCTTGGCGAGTTCGAGCAGATTGAGATGCCCGTGGCCGCTCCAGTGGACGATGTGATAGCCGCCGTTCTCTTCGATCTGCGACTGCAGCCGCTCGCGCGTGACGCCGTGCGTCAGAAAGTCGGCGACGACGCGGCGGTTTGGATAGATATCCTTCTCAAACAGTTGCCGCAACAGATGCCGCTCCTGCCGCGCGGCCAGCGGTCGCGAACCGCGCGCTTCGGCAAAGACGAACAATACCCGCAAACATTCGTCCTTGCCGAACTCGAGCGGCTGCGTCGCGGGTGCCTGCATGTCGTGGACGACGCGGACGAGCAGGTTCCGCTCGCCGAGCGTCGGCTTGTCCGCGGCCGGACGAGCGATCTCCCACGGCACGCGGGCGAGCGCGGCGGCGAGATGGTTTTCTTCCTCGGTCGCGCCGGGCAATTGAATGCGCAGCGTCCGCTGCGACTCGGACTCCCACAGCTTGCGGAAGATCTCTTCGCCGAGCACTTCCTCGGCAATGCAGACACCGATCTCCGCGACGCTGGTGATCTCGCGGCCGGGCTCGACGTAGTGGCGCAAGTATTCCCGCAGGTTGAACAGCCCCTGTTGACGGGACGCGGCAATCGTTTGGAAAGACGTCTGCCGAAAGGCGAGTTGCGAACCATGCTGATCGAGCAGACGCAGCTCCGCTGTGCGATTCGGATAATCAGCGGTGATGATCAGATCGAAGTGTGAGGGCATGGTGAATCCACGTTTGAATTATTTTGTAACTGATCACGATCAAAGGCGTCAGGAGTCGTTGTTTTCCAATTCCCCAGGATATCCTTCGAGCGGTTCTCGGCATCACCCAGCCCGATCGTGCGATCACGTCGATCAGCTCGCCCAAGCGGTGCTTGTCGAGCGCCGGCCGGCCGGAATCCTTCGGCAAGATTCCCTTGAGCTGGGGATTGTCTCGCTCGATGGCGAACATCGCCTCGTCGATCAGCTTGCCGATCGTCGGCTGCTTGGCGTTGTCTTGCAGCGTCTGCCAGCGAGCCTCCGGCGGCACCCAGAAGACGTTGACGGCGCGGTACTCGTCCGGGTCTTCGGGATCGGCCCCTTCACCCACTTCGGCGAGTAGCTGCTGATGCCGCTCCTCGAAGGCGTCGGAGATGTACTTCAAAAAGATCAGCCCGAGCACGACGATCTTGTACTCGGCCGCATCGATGTTGTTGAGGGGCTTGTCGGCGGTCAGCCAGAGCTTGGCCTCGAAGCCGAGATTGGCACCGCTGGAGTCAGAACACTTGTTCGCACTTTTCTTTCCCGAGCAACGGACCCTTTAAGACCTGCCTTGCTACGAGCCGCGAAACAGTCCGTTGACGCGATGAGGTCCGTTAGCATACCTGTCGTGCAAGCGACAAGCCACTAGCCTGGATTATTCATCAGCCGCCTGGCGCTAGCCAGCGGTTCTCGCGAACTTCGAGAGAACCGGACGCTAGCGCGTGGCGGCTGATTTGGGCGGTGTTTTGGGCAAGATAGCCGTCACTCTTTTCACAAACGTATATTTTGAACAATGCTGACCGGTTCATGAATAATCCGGGCTAGCCGGAGGGGAACCCACGGCGAACGCAGGGCGGAACTCAGCGAAGCCCGAAGCCAATGGCAACTCGGTCCTCAAAGTCCGCCAAGTCACCGCAGTTCCTAGAGGCAGCCGTGTCGCTCATCGTACCGGTGACAAAATTCTGATCGCGGAACTCGCCAAGCCGCCTTTCGCCAGTTACAATGCGAGAACCTCGGACAGGTTTCTGCCCCACCTGCCGAGTCAGGCCCGTCGAGGATTCTGCCCCTCCTCCACGGGCCGCACTTTGTTCTTGGCGTTCGCTGTGTGCATTCTGTAGACTCGTCGCTGGACTGGGGCAGCATGAAAGAGGTAAAGCTCAACACACCAGCTATACCGCCTGTGAGGACCGTTCGAGAAATACCTGTCCGAATTCAGGTGAGCGGCACGGCGCTAGCCGCCGGTGTTTCACGGCGCACGAAGAACCGGTGGCTAGAGCCATTCCGCTCACTAATTCCTCGAACGGTGCTAAGCCGTCTGAAATACAATTCGGGAATGATCCTCCACGTTGACATGGACGCCTTCTATGCGTCGGTCGAAGAGCGCGATCATCCGGAGCTGGTCGGGCATCCGGCCACTCCGGAGCAGGAAGCCAAATCCATCTCGCACGAGAAGACTTTCTCGTCGGACATCGAAGATCCTTCTCTGCTGCGGGCGTGGTTGCTGGAACTGACTGAACAAGTGACCTGCCGACTGCGTCGTCAGGGCCTCTAGGCACGAACCGTCAATCTCAAGGTGCGCTACGACGACTTTCATACGGTGACGCGAGCGCACACGCTTTCCGCGCCGACGAACGTAACCGAGGAGATCTGGCCAGCTGCGTCCCTGTTGTTCGAGCGGATACCGTTGCGGCAACTGCGGCTTCGTTTGTTGGGCGTTGGCGTCAGCAACCTCATTCACGGGACGAAGGCACAATTGGACCTATTTGCCCGACCCAGCGCACGAACGTCAAAGTCGCTTAGACGAAGTCGCGGATGACATTAAAACGAAGTTCGGCTCGTCGTCTCTCCAGCGTGCTTCGGGGATACTACATCACATCGAACCGAAATCCGGAAGAGACGGCCCTAATCGCGATCAGTACGGCGAGTGAAGAGAGTCGGTGACGCGGAATGAGCAGCATCCCCACACTTCCCGCCTACGAAGCCTTCGTCAACGAATCGATCTACTAGCTCGTCTGGTGGGATCAATTGTCACCCACGAGCACGCCGACGAATTCGAGGTCGGCCACTTTTCATAGGCCAGAGCTTTCCTCTCAACATTGCCCCAACTATAGTCAGAGTCGGTAATCGTGGGCATAACAACTCTTTTGAGAGAACTAGTGATGGCAAAGAAGAAGGTCAACAAAACGCAACTGATCAAAGACGCAATCTCGGTAGCTCCCGAAGCAACGCCGAAGGAGATCGCGGCAACCCTGACGAAGCACGGCGTCACGGCAACGTACGTGAGCAACATCAAGGGCAAGTTGAACCCGAAGCCCAAGAAGCGACGCCGAAAGGGCTCGCCCAGCAAGATCGCTGGTCGACCAGCCGCGACGCCCGACACTTTGAACGCCGCCATCAAGTTTGTCGAGCAGAGCGGAGGGCTGAAGGCGGCCAAGGCCGCGATTGAGAAGATCGAGCGGATCAAGAGTCTTTAGCGGTACTGGGTAGGAGTAGTCGCCGCAGAAAATGTGGCGACTCTCCTGCCGCTAAGAAAGTGTTTATCAACAAACTTCCCGAATCGAGT
>JAQBZB010000448.1 GCA_027622275.1 Planctomycetota bacterium
GATTGGCAAGCACTTTCTCCAACCTCAACAACAGCAACCCTTCATAAATTTAAACAAAATTACCGTGCAGCACACAGCATGGAAGGAGCTTTTTTCTTGTGGTAATCCCCACGGTTCGATACCGTCGGGGCCACCGGCGAAAAAGCAAATTCCTATCAGTCACCGGTGAAAAAGCAAATTTCTATCAGTTCAGTCGGCGCAAGGGGGACGTGGAGAAAGTGGCCCTGGCGCAGCGGTTGCGTGAGGAAACAACGATGACGCTGGCGTGGATCGCGGAGCGATTGCAGATGGGCAGCAAGACCCACTTGGCGCATTTGCTCTACTGGCAGCGGCGGAACCGTCCGTGAAAAGCATGATACTCTTGACCCCTTCCCGCGCTTGCGACGATTAGCGGTTTGAATCTTTTCCCGTCCGCTGCTACGAATCAGCCGTGAGCGACGTGACACGCATTCTCGAACGCGTTCAGCAAGGTGACAGCGAGGCCGCCTTGGATCTGCTGCCGCTGGTCTATGAGGAGTTGCGCCGCCTGGCCGCCCACAAGATGGCGAACGAAGCCGCCGGCCACACCCTTCAGCCCACCGCGCTCGTCCACGAAGCTTGGCTGCGTTTGACCGGCTCAACTCGCCAGGAATGGCGCGGGCGCGAACATTTCTTCAGCGCCGCTGCGGAAGCCATGCGGCGCATCCTCGTCGAGAATGCCCGGCGCAAGTTGCGGCTGCGCCACGGCGGAGGACTCCAGCGCGTGGACTTCGACGCGATCGATTTGGCGATTGCCCAGGACGATGAGAAATGCCTGAAGATCCACGAAGCCCTCGACCGGCTGGCCGAATCCGATCCGAGAAAGGCGGAAGTCGTGAAGCTGCGCGTGTTCGCAGGTCTGCAGGTCCAGGAAATCGCAGCGGTGATGAATGCCTCGGAAAAAACGGTGCAGCGGGATTGGACGTTCGCCAAAGCCTGGTTGTCCCGGGAACTGAAGAGTGTCCCGTAAGTTTTTTTCGTTCGGATGTCCGATTCGGCGGAAGAACGTCGCCAGATGGTATGGAACGATCAACCGAACCGACTATGAACAAACCGAACGAAAAACTCGAGGCCGTCTTCGAGGCGGCGTTGGCCTTGGACACCGACACGCAGCGCGCCGATTACCTGAACCGGGCATGTCCTGAACCCGAGTTGCGGCGCGAAGTCGAATCCTTGCTCGAAGCTCACCGGAACCCGGACAGCATTTTTGTGGAAAAAACCGTCCGCGTAACACCGCCCCTTTCCGAAGGCCCTGGCACGGTGATCGGCCGGTACACGTTGCTCCAGATCATCGGCGACGGCGGCTTCGGCGTGGTCTATATGGCTGAGCAGAAGGAGCCCGTCCGCCGGCGCGTGGCGCTGAAGATCATCAAGCAGGGCATGGACACCCAACAGGTCGTCGCGCGCTTCGAAGCCGAACGCCAAGCCCTGGCCATGATGGATCATCCCAACATTGCCAAAGTCCTCGACGGTGGAGCGACGGAAGCCCCTCTCCCGGCCTCTGGCCACCCTCTCCATGAACCCACCCCTGCACCCCTCCCAGGAGGGGAACTCACCACGGGACGCTGCAACGAAGCTCCCCTCCTCGGAGGGGTCGGAGGGGCCAGGGGTGGGTTCATGCGCGGCGTTTTTTCGGGGCAGGGTGAGGGGAGCAGCAGCGCTTCCGCCCACTCCGCACTCCCCACTCTCTCCGAGCCGGAGCGCTCTCCGAGCCGGAGTCCGCACTCCGCAATTCCCCCGGGCCGTCCGTTCTTCGTCATGGAATTGGTCAAGGGCCAGACCGTCACGAAATACTGCGACGAACACCATCTCTCGACCCGCCAGCGCCTCGAACTTTTCATTCCGATCTGCCAAGCGATCCAGCATGCGCACCAGAAGGGCATCATCCATCGCGACATCAAGCCCTCGAACATTCTCGTCGCGACCATCGACGGACGGCCCGTGCCCAAGGTGATCGACTTCGGCATCGCCAAGGCCACGCAACACGATCTGACCGACAAGATCGTCTTCACCCAGTTCCATCAGTTCATGGGCACGCCGGCCTACATGAGCCCCGAGCAGGCGGCGATGGACAGCAGCGACATCGACACGCGCAGCGATATTTATTCCCTCGGCGTGCAGCTTTACGAATTGCTCACTGGTAAAACCCCGGTGGAAGCCAAGGAACTGACGCGCGGCGGGTTTGATGAAATCCGGCGACGGATCAGGGAGATCGAGCCGCCGCGGCCCTCCAATCGGCTGACCACCTTGACCAACGACGAACTGACCACGGTGGCGCGGAGCCGCGCGATCGAGCCGGCGAAGTTGAGCAAACTGATCCGTGGCGAATTGGACTGGGTGGTGTTGAAGGCAATGGACAAGGACCGCTCGCGACGCTACGAGACGGCGAGCGCCTTCGCGTTGGACATTCGGCGTTACTTGGACAACGAGCCGGTGACGGCGGTGAAGCCGAGCCCGATCTACCATCTTCAGAAGTTCGCGCGCCGACACCAAGTGGCCTTGGCCACCGCCGCCTGCTTCGTGTTGTTGTTGACCGTGGGCATCTGCGTCGCCACCGCCCAGGCCATCACGAATAAGTCCCTCTTCACCGCCGCCGAAGAAGCCAAGCTGGCGGCAATGAACGGGCAGGAACGGGAAATCGAACTCCGCCGCATCGCCGAGACTGAACGCGGCAAAGCGGAGACCGAACGTGATCGCAGTCAGAGCTTCCTCTACATCGCGCACATGAATTTGGCGAAACGGGCTTGGGATGAGGCAAACGTGGGCCTGGTAGAAAAGCTCCTCGAACTGCACCATCCTCAACCTGGTCAGCCGGACTTGCGCAACTTCGAGTGGTTTTACTTAGATCGACTTGCTCACAGTGAATTACTCACGCTGAAAGGGCACACCAACTGGGTCAGTAGCGTAGCGTTTAGCCCGGACGGAAAACGGTTGGCGTCAGCAAGCGGTGACCAGACCGTCAAAGTGTGGGACGTGACCGGTGGGCAGAAGACACTCACATTGACTGGGCACAGCAGTTTTGTCTATTGCGTGGCGTTTAGCCCGGACGGGAAATGGCTGGCGTCGGCAAGCCGGGATAAGACGATCAAGGTGTGGGACGCAACGAGTGGCCAAAAGGCGCTTACGTTGAGAGGTCACACTAACGGCGTTAGGACACTTGGCCCGTCAGGAGTTTTGAGCGTGGCGTTTAGTCCAGACGGGAAACGGCTGGCGTCGGCAAGCCAGGATCGGACGGTGAAAGTGTGGGACGCGACGAGCGGTCAGGAGATGCTCACGTTGAAAGGGCACACCAACTCGGTCACGAGCGTAGCGTTTAGCCCCGACGGGAAACTCCTGGCCTCGGCAAGTGAGGATAAGACAGTGAAAGTGTGGAACTCCGTGAACGGTCAGGAGAGGCTCACGTTAAGAGGCCACGACTGGCCGGTCCTGAGCGTGGTATTTAGCACGGACGGTAAACGGCTGGCCTCCGCAAGTGGGGACGAAACCGCGAAGGTGTGGGATTCTGCGAGCGGTCAGGAGATGTTCACGTTGCGAGGGCACACCGCTCCCGTGTGGAGCGTAGCATTTAGCCCCGATGGCAAGCGGCTGGCCTCAGCAAGCGCTGATCGGACCACGAAGGTGTGGGACGCGACGAGCGGTCAGGAGATTCTCACGTTAAGAGGACACGGCAGCGAGATCTGGAGCGTGACATTCAGCGCCGACGGCAAACGGTTGGCAACCGCATGCAAGGATCGGACGGTAAAGGTGTGGGATGCCACAGATGCTCCGGCCCCGTTCACTTTCAAAGGTCAGGCGAGCGTTGCTTTTAGCGTGGACGGCAAATGGCTGGCGTCGGCGATCGATGACCGAACAGTGACGGTGTGGGACACTACGAGAGGTCAGGAAATACTGTCATTGCAAGGGCGCACCAACAGAATCGATAGGGCGGCGAACAAGGTGGTTGGCATTGCGTTTAGCCCAGACGGGAAACAACTGGCTTCTGCCGGCGGCACCCCTTCCAACACGAGACGTCCAGGGGAGGTAAGCGTGTGGGACGTCACGACCGGTCAGCAGACTTTGACGCTGAAAGGACACAGCGCCGGGGTGAGTGGAGTGGCGTTTAGCCCGAATGGAAGATCGCTGGCGTCCGCGAGTTGGGATAAGACAGTGAAGGTCTGGGACACTACAAGCGGCCAGGAGACGATCACGCTGAGGGGACACACCGACGGCGTGAATAGTGTTGCGATTAGCCCGGACGGAAAGCGGCTGGCGTCTGGAAGTGACGATAAGACAGTGAAGGTGTGGGACTTCACGACCGGTCAAGAGATGCTCACGTTGAAAGGGCACGATGATGGTCTTACTGCGGTGATGTTTAGCCCGGACGGGAAATGGCTGGCATCAGCAGATTCGCACGCAGTGAAATTATGGGACGCGGCGAGTGGTCAAGCGACACTTACGCTGGAAGGGCATGGTGATTGGATTGACGACTTGGCGTTTAGCCCAGATGGGAAACGGCTGGCCTCCGCAAGTGAGGATAAGACAGTGAAGGTGTGGGATGTCACGACCGGTCAAGAAACGCTGACATTGAAGCATGATGCGCCGGTCATCGGTGTGGCATTTAGCGCGGACGGTAAACGGCTGGCGTCAGCAGGCTGGGCTGGGACCGTGAAGCTGTGGGACGCCCGGCCACGCTCGGAAGCACGCACTCCCGAAACGAAAACACCGTGATGGTTCGGACGACTTCGCCCCTGCTCCGAGGGAATTGTGAAACGACGCCGAGACAGAATTCCACTCGCCGGCAGGCCGCAACGGAGCGAGAAACGAAGTTGGCCGCGCGAGAACACAGCGCGGCAGAGCAGCAACCGACCGATTTAGCCCCTGCGTCAACTCTGGAGCCAATGCCAACGGCGACTCCAACGACGATTGGACAAACTTGCCCTCCCGGAGCTCAGCGGCTGAACTCCGGGAACCAAACCCGTCCGCAAAAAACACCAGGGAACAGTCCGTCAAAAAGCGGAACATCAGGAGAGCTGTATTCTTGAACGGCGGTGATGCGTCGGTGAACATGCGCAACACGATGTCCGGTTCCCGCTAAGGTTGGCGGCGAACTATGACAACGAAATCGACGCTCCCCAAACACGATATCCCCTCTTCAATTCCAGAGCGTAGCGCAGCTGCTGAACCTCTGGCACTCGACGCGCCGGGGCGGCCAGCGCATTCCTGAGGATATCTGGAAGGCGGCCGTAACTCTG
>JAQBZB010000449.1 GCA_027622275.1 Planctomycetota bacterium
TGCTGCTTCGAGTTCCTCGGCGAACACCTCCCAGGCCATTGAATGCAGATCGTTCTCGGCCGATGCGTAAGCGATGCGAAGGGTCTGGCCTTGGCCTTGCGCGTATGCTGGCAACATGCCGACAACCAGTGCTGTTGTGAGCGTTGCCGCAAAGTCTCTGAATTGCATGGTATCTTCCTCCCAGTTGGTGGTTCAGTCTCAGATTGCGATGCCGTAGCCTCCATCGATGCAGATGGTCGCTCCGGTGGTGAAGCTGCTTGTTCGACCGGCCAGCATGACAGCAGTGCCGCCGACTTCTTCGGGCTTTCCCCAGCGCCCAGCAGGTGTGTCATGGAGGACCTTTTCATTCAGTCCGGGCAGGACCTGCCGCGCCGATTTTGTCAGGTCGGTATCGAACCATCCCGGCAGGATCGCATTCACCCGAACACCATCCGACGCCCAGGCTACCGCCATTGAGCGTGTCATCTGCACAAGCCCGCCTTTCGCCATCGCATATGGCGCGAACTGCGCCCCGCCAAATGTCGAAAGGAGCGAGCCTATGTTGATGATACTGCCTCCTTCCTTGCGCATGGCCAGCCGATAGGCGGCCACGCTCAAATGGAACGGTGCGATCAGATCGACGCTGAGGATCTGGTGAATTTCTTTCTCTTCGTAGTCCTCGGGGCGTCTACGAATGTTGACGCCCGCGCAGTTTACAAGAATGTCGAGGCGACCAGCCGAGTCCAACACATCAGTGGCGGCTGCCTGACATGCTGCCTTGCTGCCGAGTTCTCTGACGTGGCCTGATGCCGCGATGCCCGAAGCGCGCAATCGGGCGACGGCCTCTTCAGTTTTGACTTCGTTCCTCGCCACAATGGCGACTGATGCTCCGGCGTTGCCCAGCGCCTCGGCGATTGCGAAACCGAGCCCGCCATTCCCTCCTGTTACCAGTGCGACCTGACCTTCGAGGGAGAACATGTTCTCTGAAGCGTTCATGGGGCAGGATCCATCCAGTCAAGAGGTTGTGGGTCATGACCCGGAACGACAGCGTCGAAGTCCGACAAGAAGGCGTAGGCGTCTGCTACCTCCCGGAGATTCTGGTAGTGGCCGGTCGGAATACCGGTCAGCCAGTTCTCCGTGAGCGGGACGAGGTCGCCTGCAAAGACAGTTCGACCGACCTTGGTCTGGAGCGCCACTGCCTGTGAGCAAGGGGAATGTCCTCCCATCCAGCGAAAGCTGATTCCTCCAGGTATTTCGTCATCGTCGGAAACGAGGTGAAGCCGGTCGCTGGCGGCTGTCATCCAGTTGAAGATCTCACGCGAATAGGTGTCGAACCACGGATGGCTTTCCGCCCGCGCTCTGTCCCAACCGGTTCGCGAAACCACGATGCGCGCAGCCCCGAATGCAGGGAGGCTCGCGATGTGGTCAGTGTGAAGGTGGGTCAGCAAGACAGTATCTATGTCCTCTGGGGATATGCCAAGGGCACTCAACTTCGCGACCACGCCACCGCCCGAGACCTTCCAATTCGCGAGCGAGGCGCGCGTCGTGGCGAAGGCAAGATCATTCCACGCACCGCCAAGGCTTGTATCGATCAGCATGAGCCTGCCCTGTCCGCGGATCAGCCAAGCAACGGATGCGATGCGAATCTGTTCGCCCCATCCGGCGTTCCGAAGGAGTTGCGCCTTGGGGGCAGTTGTATGGGCGCAGACAAGCGGTGTGACCGTATACATCGCGAGCGTCCTTCCTAGCCGGTTCGAATCCAAGGTGCTGCAATTATCAAATCACACCGTTCTTGACCGGTAAAGTAAAATGTTGGATTGTTGCGCATGGCATGGGCAACGGAGGGCCACTCAGTGGGAAAGAAGAGAAGATTTGCGATAGTCGGGGCAGGCAATATTGCCCGCGCGCATGTGAGCGCTTGCTCGGCGATCGAGGACATCGAGCTCTTCGCGGCATGCGACACCGATGCCAAGCGTGCGCAAACCTTCGCCGAATCTTGGAACATGCCGGCTCATTTCGGCTCGGTGGCAGAGCTGCTCAAGGCAAGGCCGGACATTGTCGCAATCTGCACGCCGCACCCGAGCCATCCAGCGCTTATCCGGCAGGTGGCTGAGGCGGGCATCGACTGTATGGTCGAGAAGCCTTTGTCAGTGGATCTCGGAAGTGCGCGTGATGCAGTGGAAGCCGTTCACAAAGCGGGCACACGTCTCGGTGTCATTTTTCAGCGCCGCTACTGGCCGGCAGCCAAACGCTTGAAAGCGGCAATCGACGAAGGGCGTCTCGGTCGAATTGTGCAGGCTGAATGTACTGTCCACTACTCGCGAACCCCGGTCTATTTCTCAAAGGAGCGTTCGCCGTGGCGTGGAACCTGGGAAGGCGAAGGCGGTGGTGTTACAGTCAATCAGGCATCCCATGCCATTGACCTGCTGCAGTGGCTCGTGGGCTCATTTTCAACTCTTTACGCCCAATGGGATAATGCCGCGCATCCGACGGTTGAGGTCGATACAATGGTCGCTGCCACGGCGACACTCGCCAAAGGCGGGCTGGCCACCATTAGCTTTGGCCTGAATCCCCGACAAACCGACAAGGGGTTCTTCGAGATCGTGGTCTACGGCGATAACGGTGCGTGGGCGAGCCTCAGGGAAGAGCCAGAGGGAGCCTACGGTCTCAACACTCAATGGGAAATACCAGGTGAGGAAGCACAAATTGCGGCGCTGACTGAAAAGGAACGAATGCAGGACCACCGCATGTATCGCATCGTCGATCAAGGAAGAAGGCCGCCGGAGCTCAATCCCGAATGCTACCGAGCGCAATACGTGGACTTCCTCGCGTACCTCGACGGAGAGCCGGGTTACGCGCTCACCGGGGACGAAGGACTGAAGTCGGTCGAGATCATCGAGGCGATCTACCGCTCTGCGCGCGAGAAGAGAGCTGTAGCTTGGCCAATCGAGCGCGGAGAACCCGGGAGATCAGGTGAATGAGGGCTTTTGTCACAGGCGCAGGCAGGGGCATTGGCCGTGCAATCGCATTGCAATTGGCTCGGGATGGCTACGACCTTGGGCTTCACGTGAACGCCAGTGGCTTAGCTGGGCTCGCTCTTCGTGATGAGATCGCAGAAATGGGGCAGCGCTCGATTGTGGTGCCTGCCGACTTCTCAGATCTCGCTGCAGCCCGTCATGCCGTTCGACAAGTCATCGAAGCGTGGGACGGGCTAGACGCTCTGGTCCTGAGCGCGGGTGTATCTTCGGCGTGTTCGCTGTTTGATCTCGATAATGCCGAAATTGATTTTGTCATTGACGTGAACCTGAAGGCGCCGCTTGTCGTGGCCCAAGAGGTGATGATCGCGATGCGCAAGCGGGCGATCAGAGGGCGGGTCGTCGTGATCGGATCAGCAGCCGCCCAAACCGGAGGCGCGCTGGTCGGGCCGCACTACGTTGCGGCGAAGGCGGGCACGCATGCCCTGATCAAGTCACTGGCCAAGGCAGGTGCGCCATACGGCATCCAGGTGAACGGAATTGCTCCGGGCTTCGTCGAAACCGACGGGCTCGATAAAATGAAGGCAGTTCACGGGATCGACCCGGCTTCACTGGTTCCAATCGGGCGCGCGGCTGACCCGGCAGAGATTGCGCGCTGTGTCTCGTTTTTACTGTCCGACGCTGCCTCTTACGTCAACGGGGCACTGCTGGACGTCAATGGTGGATTGGTGATGCGATGAAAATTACATCTGTGGAAAGCTTCGTGGTCCTGAAGCGCAACGTGTTCGTGCGCGTCGAAACCGAGGAGGGGATCGTCGGCTGGGGAGAGTGCAGCCCTATCGCGCCAAAGCCGGTTGCAACACTTGTCGACTGGCTCGCACCCATCGTCATCGGGCAGGACGCATTCGACATCGGGCCGATTTGGCAGGCGCTGTTTACCGGTGGTTTCAAGCTTGGGCATGGCGGGATCGTCGCGCATGCGATCAGCGGGATCGACATCGCGCTCTGGGACATCAAGGGTCAGGCACTGGGGGTGCCGATCCATTGTCTACTCGGCGGTTGCCACCGGCGCGAAGTCGAATTGATTGCCTCACTCTGGCGGCGCGACCGGCCCATCGAAGAAGAAGTGGAGCGTGTGCAGAAGGCCGTCGACCTGGGCTACAAATCGGTAAAGCTTCATCTGGACAAGCGGTGGGGTCACGACGCTGAACCTGACCGCACCATCGCGCTGATGACGGCTGTGCGGTCTGCCGTTGGTGACGACATCGACCTGCTAGCAGACATGAACAATGCCTATACGCTGCGAACAGCGATTCGCGTCGGGCGTGCGTTTCAGGAACTTGGCATCCGCCATTTCGAGGAACCGCTTCCGCCCTACGACCTGCCGGGCTACAGAAACTTGCAAGCAGCACTCGACATTCCGGTCGCGACCGGCGAGCAGGACTGTTCGCGGTGGCAATTTGAACAACTCGCGGCCGAGGGTCAGGTTGGCATCCTGATGCCCGATGTCATAAAGACCTACGGCATCACTGAAACTATGCGAATTGCCGACGTGGCGCAGCGGCACAATATTCCGGTCGTTTGCCACAATGCCTACCCCACCATCAACACGGTCGCACATCTGCATTTCTGGGCGGCCGCGAAGATGTGCTTCCGTCCTCAGGAGTATGTCGTCGATCCCGACCCGCTTCGCGACGAGTTTCCAATCTTCGAGAATCTGCCTGTACCGTCAGGTGGCAAACTGGCGGTGCCGAATCGGCCAGGCCTTGGCGTCGCACCCGACGAGGCCTCTCTCCGCCGCCTTTCGGTAGAGGGATAGGTGCCGTGAGTGATCCAAACCAGACCAACGTGAGGCGCTATGCGGGAAAGGCGATCATCTCCTGCGCCATTACGGGGGGGATACACACACCGACCATGTCTCCGTACCTACCCTGCACGCCAGCCCAAATCGCGGCAGAGGCGATTGCCGCGGCCCAGGCGGGCGCGTCTATCCTGCACCTCCATGCGCGCAATCCGGAGCTGTCAGACCGTTTCGAACTGGTCTCAGAAACCTGCGCGCAGCCCGAACTTACCCGGAACAAAGTTGACGCCACTCAGCGAGAGCGGCGGCGCGGTTGAGCTTGAAGTTCTGGCGTGAGTAGAGGTGGCGTTCCTGGTTGAAATGATTGTGCACAGAAGAATGGACGGCGGCGAATTTCTGCAGACTTCGCATAAGCCGGAAGCGCAGCATCGCCCGTTCTCGTCGTCGGAACGGCAGGTGTGAGTTCTCCGCCCTGTTGTTCAGCCCACG
>JAQBZB010000086.1 GCA_027622275.1 Planctomycetota bacterium
GAATCCAAAGAGAACCGGACGCTAGCGCGTGGCGGCTGATCAAGAATCTGATTGAGTGATCTGCTTTCGAGTTGGAAGTGGCTTTCGTCGCCCAGCAGCCTTCCCTAACGAACAATTCGGCACTTCGGCAATTGCAACTGAAGCTGCTCGACCGCCGCGTCGGACAATCGCGTGCTGGCGAGCCAAAGCGTTTGCAGTTGTTCCAGGCGGCTCAATGGTTGCAAACCGACGTCGGTGATCTTCGCTCCCACAAGGTTCAGCGATCGCAGATGGCGGTGGCTGTGGAGCGATTCCAGTCCAGCGTCGGTGATTAGCGGGCCGGCGAAACCGACCGAGTACAGCAAATCCAATCGCTCCAACTTGGAGAGTGAAGCTAGGTGTGCTAGTCCCGTGTCGCTGATGGCGGTCAGGCTCAGGTCCAACTCACGCAGATTCGTCAGCTCGGCGAGTGTGGCGAGACTGTCGTCATCGATCTGGTTGCCATACAAACTGAGCGATTCGAGGGCCTTCAAGCCGCCAAGCTTTTCCAGGCCAGCCGGCGTGATGCGTTGTGGCTCAAATCCAGTCTTTTTCAATATGAGTGCCTTGAGCTGGCGCATCGTGCCCAGCGCCCGGCAGCCGTCGTCGGTGACTTGCTCGCAAACCTCCAGGTCCAAGGCCGACAGGTGCCGCAGCGTGGTCAGATGTTGCAGCCCATCATTGGTGATTCCGGTTCCGGTCAGCCGCAAGACACGAAGTTCAGCAGCCTGTTGCAGATGTTCAATCCCGCGATCGGTGATCTGGCCGCAGAGTTCCAGATTGATACCGCGCAGCCTGGGCGTTGTCGCCAGTTGCGCTAGTCCGCGATCACTGATCGGCAACCCGGCGAGATCGACGACGACATCGCCACGCGCCTGCTTCAGGCGGTCGGCAACATCGTTTGTCAGGGTGCCGTTACCGGTAATCTCGTCGGCGCCGATTCTCTCCAGCACCACGGGCGTGTCGCCACTGCGAGCGTAGCGAAACAGCGAGGCTCCTGAGTAGTTGGGCTGCAAGGCGGCTGACAGTTCCTCAATGGTCGTCTCCGAGGCCGATGGAATCGCTCGTGAAACCTCTCGCACATCGTAGGCGAACAGGCGGTCTTTTTCCCGCAGCAGCAGGCGGCCATTGGCAACTACCGGATGGGACCAACTGTCGCCGCCAGCACCCGGCAGCTGAAACGTGCCTTGCAAGTCGTAGCCTTTGGAGGTGGCGTTGATCAGCGCGACCAAGCCGTTCTGGTAGCGATAGTAAAGCCGCCGATCCGCATAGACGACGGCGGCCGATCCGACGCCCGGACCGCGGCGCTTCCATTGAACTTTGCCGGTTTCAAGTTGCAGGCAAGTAGGCAGCCCATTGTTGCTGCCGTGGCCTCCGTAGATGTAGCCGTCGAGCAGCGCCACGCCGCCGTGATGGTTCTGAAACCGACTGCCATCGAGAGCATATACCGGGTCCGCCGACACCCCACCATCTTGTTTGGTCAGCTTGAGCAAGACACTGCCGGCGTTGTAGCCATTGGCGGCGAAGACCAGATCGCCATGCACGACGGGAGTGGGGATATTCGCCGTCTGATTGGCCAACGTGTTGTACCCCCATAGAAACTCGCCGTCGCTGGCGCGGACACCGATCAAGCCGCGGCCGATCAATTGCACGTACTGCCGCACGCCCGCCGCGGTACTCATGACCGGAGAAGAAAACCCCGCTCCCGCTCGACCGGCTTGGCCCAATTCCGGTGCCGCGGACTGCCAGATCAATTCGCCCGTGTGCTTGTCCAGCGCCGCCATCGTGATCTCAGGTCCTCCCGGAGTGCAGATCAAACGCTCGCCATCCACCAACGGGGATTCGCCGTAGCCGCGGCCCGACATCATTACGCCGCCGAAGTCCTGCAGATAGCTGCGGTGCCACAAGACCTCGCCGCTGTCGACCAGCAAACAGTAGAGATCGCCATCGGGATCAAGCACATAAACGCGATCGCCATCGACTGTCGGCGTCGAGCAGGGGATACGTGATGTCTGGTCGATCACTCGGCTCCACCGCATCGCACCGGTTTGCTCTTCGAAGCACATGCAAACGACTTGCTCGCCGTGGCGGCCCATGGTGTAGACACGCCCGCGGCTAACGACGACGCTGGAGTAACCCTCGCCCAGTCCCTCCGCCCGCCAGGCGAGCCCCGGAGGTGCGGAGTTCCACTCCTGTCGCAGACCAACTTCGCGAGAAACTGCATCGCGCCGCGGACCTCGCCATTGCGGCCAATCCTCCGCGACCGCGATCCGGAAGACGATTGGATCGCAGCAGACGAATAGGCCGAGCGCCAAGATCGCACGCCGTCGCACGATCCTGTTCGAGGCATGACGATTCCACGCAACCGCCAGCTCCGGCAAACTCGCCAGCTTCGATCTGACCATTGATGAAACTCTCCCTTTCACCGTCAACTCTGTTCGCGATTCGGACCGGCAAGATTCTAAGGGTTGGCGGTGAGCGTGGCGAGGACGCGGGCGGTCTCGTCCGCGCCTATTTCTGGCAGCAATGCGGTCGTCGCAACGCCGGAGACGACTTTGGTGATGTTGTGGTCGATCGCGCCCGCCGTGCCCCAGGTCTTGCCATTGGGTGCGGTGATATAGATCGAAAAGGTGTGGTGCCCGGTGCCGGGGCGCTCGCCGATGATGTGCAGGATGCCGCGCGGTCCACTCAGACCGTGAAAGAGCGTTTCGCCGATCCGGTAGCCCGCACGGACGCGCCCCGAATGGACGACGAGGTTTTCCGGAGCGACGTGATGTCCGCTGTCCGCAAGTTGCTTTCGAAGACGGTTTAGAAAGGGCTCCAAGTGTCCTGCATCGGTGATCGACAATGCATTCAGTCCGTCCGAGACGACAATCTGCACGTCGTATCGCCCCGCATGACGCCGCCGCAGCCCGTCAACGGCTTCGAGCGCGGCCGCGGTCAGTCGTTCACCCGATTCCGGGTGAAGAATGTAGTCTTCGCGATCGATCGATTGCGTCTCGACGAGAATCCCGTTCGGAATTTGCGCGACGAAGGCAGCCGGTAACTCGGCCCAAATGCTCTCTTTGGCATCGGCATAAATGCGACGGATGTCCTTCTCGAGTTGCGGCACAAGATCCCACGATCGCTCGCCGTGGCCTTCCGTCAAAAACACTCCGCGTGCGCGAACGGCCTTCACGTGCCTGGTTCCTTCGGCAAGGATGATATCGTCACTGCGACGATCGTCTTTGCGCCGCAGGTATTTCAGATAGATCCACCGCGGATCACCAAAGTGCCGCGTCGGTCGACCGTCGCGGTCAATGACTTCGAGTTCTTGGAAGAACTTCCACATCCGATCGTCAACTTTGTAGCCGAACTTCTCGCGCAGCCGGACGTGATCTTGATACCCCGTCGTGAGATAACCAAGCATCGGGTCGATCTTTGTCGGCAATGCCATCAGATAGGCGGGATTGGCGGGCATGATCTGGGCCAAACACCAATCCAGATCGTCCAACGACACGTCCATGTGGAGCGTCGAGCAGACATCCAGTCCGATGCAGAGCCCGTGCAATTTCCCCATGACGATGTCCTCGAGGCAGCAACGCACGAGTTGCTCGCGAGTCCGAAACACTTCGGGCCCGATGAACCCAGCCACATCGTTCAAATGCACCCACGAGTCGCGGTTGCTCCCGGCGTTTGCCAATGCGACGCCGACCTGCCGTTTCAGAGCGCGGGCAAAGCCGTACTTTCTGGCCTCATGAAGCACCATGTCGAAGCCGTGGCTGTGACCATTGGTAAAGTCGGCTCCCTGCCCGGTCTCGAAATACAATCCGTACGGTCCTGACCGCGAGGCGGCGTAGGCCAACATCTTGTCCGTGCTGATATCGAACGTGCGGTTTGCATCGTCGCTGCCCGCAATACTCTGAAACCACAGAGCCGTACTGTCAGGATGCTCGCGTTCGACTTGCGCCTGCACATCGATATGAGACAGAACGCAGTGCGGCATGACATCATCGATGCCAAAAGTGAACAGCAGATCCTTGAGCGTGTGTTGGATCGCGGCGACCGACTGGGGATTGCTCGATACCGGATTGTTGCCGAGCACGACGTCGCCGACGGCGAACGCCCAACCCGCGAACACCTGCCAGCGAATGTCATCGACGTTGTCGGTTGGTGAGTTCGGTTGAATCCTGGCCCCGAGATAGCCTTTCGCTCCGATCTGGCTGCCCGGCAGTGGATTGAACACATTCGCGCCAACCGCGATCAGCTCCTCGTTGCTCATCAGCTTGACAACACCACCGATAACTTCGCTCGACAGTCCCGGCATGATGGACCTGATGGCCGCTTCGTCCTTGTCGAGCAAGAATTGCTTCAGTTCACGAACTGTCAGATCGGCCGTGCGACCAGCAACGCCCCGATCGACGGTCCGTTGAAGCAAACCGCCGAGTTGATCAGCCAGTACGGGATGAGCGTCTAGTTCCCGAACAAGGGTGTTGCCGAGCAGTTCCCGCGCGCGGTCGCGCGACGCTTCATCTGCCGCTGCAATGCCGACGATCTGGTCGCCTTCCTTGAAGTCGTTCGCCGCGCCCAGAATCTGCTTATACAGGCCGGCGTCGAAGGCACCGTTCACACGATCAACGTATTGGAAGACGCTCTCGCCTGCACCGGTCGCGGCGATTGACACACCTTCGTGCCGCTGGCCGAACGCTGATCTCAACCTTACGTTAGTGAACGCTATCGCCGTACTGCCGCTAACCAAGGTGCTAAGAAACGTTCGTCGTTGCATCACGGCACATCCTCCCAAGCGTCAACCGACAGTCCCATGTCGATAGACTGTCACACTTGCGCGCCGTTTTCAACATGAATTCGTCCGCTGCGGACCAACTCAACGCTTGCTCGACCATGCCGCGAGTTCGTTGACGACGATTCGACCGTCACCATTGGAGTCCGCGGCCGACGGATCCTTGGACATCACCTTCCATTCGTCCACGACAAGAGCGCCGTCCTCGTTTGTGTCGTACTTGGAGAGCAGCTTTTGGTAATAAGACAGATATCTCGAATCGATCTTCGGGGCTTCACCACCCGAGCTTGCGGCCGCCGGCCGCGACGTGGCGGTCGGTTGCGACGTGGTGGTCGTCGAGCTGGCGGTTGCGGTGGGTGCCGGAGAACTCGTGGAGCCTCGCACGGCTCCGTCGTTCACGGCGCTGAGTGCCTCGCTGGGAGTAATGATGCCGTCGTGGTTCAGATCGAACTGGCCGAACTCTTTCAACACGGAATCCGACCACGATGTGGAGAACTCGGCCATGGCCACTTGGCCATCCGCGTTCGCGTCACTGCGTGCGAACCAGTCGGGCAGCCCCTTTGGCAGACGTTCCGTCACCGTCTTGACTCGATAGGATTTCCGCGTGTCGACCTTCGCGCTCGACGCACTGGCGGCACCGCCTTGGTCCGATAAATCGGCTCCGCCTCCGCCGTCGCGACGAGAAAAGAAGCTCCGAGGATCTTCACCGCCACCTCCGAAACCGCCAGCTCCGAAACCGCCTCGCCCGATCGCACCGCGATCTCCACCCGCACCACGGTTGGCTCGAGGATCGTTCGAATTACTGGCGGTTTGTGTCGACCGATTCGCTTCTTCGGCGACTCGACGCCGAGCGTAGCGGACCGCCATCTCGGATTGAGTTAGTTTTCCGTCATGGTTGCGATCGTACGTCAACGGGTCTTCGGACCAACGCCCTCTGGACAACTCGGCCTTGTCGAGAATGCCATCGCCATTCGAATCGTAGCGCCGAAAACGCTCTTCGGCTTCGCGGTTGTCGGCGTCGGTGATCTTGACCGTAAAGAGTTCTGCTTCCGCGCCGAAACCTGGAGCTGGCGGAAGCAGGTCTTCGACGCCGAACCCCGGCACCAAAGGCTCAATGGTTGTGCTGGCGTTTCCGGACGGCCCCCGCCCGGAATTGTTGTCTCCGCCGCCAGACTCGCGTTGCTGCCGCAAACGGTCCATTGCCTGGGAAAGCTTTTCGATCGGAACGGGTTTCGCAAGATCGATGCCAGGTACTTCGCTGGCGATTCTTTGCAGAAAGAAACTGGCCGGCCCTTGTGCTTCTGCCGGATCGATCATGCCGTTACCGTTTTGGTCGAAACGGCGGAGCATATCAGCGGGCGAGAAGCCACCGGGCCCTCCAGGTGCCCCACCGCGAAATCCGCCCTGCGGGAAACCTCCACCGGGAGGTCCGCCCCGAAAACCACCGCCGCCTGGTCCGCCGCCTTCTGGTCCGCCATCTCGATTGCCGCGATCTGCACGACCGCCACCGCGATCATCTTGCGCAAATGAGGCGGTCGCGAGCATCGCGATCGCAACGATGGTGCTTGCCAGCCACAGACGATTCGTCAGACGCGACATGTTTGGAACTCCGTTTTGGGGCGGTACGGCCTGCTTCATTATTATCGACGGCGAGCTTGGCATCTACGCCGAATCCAGACCATTGGAGATACTCGCAACAAATATCAAACCCTGCTGCTGGCTGGTGGTTTCGAGAGAAACGGCCTCGAGCCAGCAATCTAAAGCCCAAATCCCCCTAAATATCGGCCAGTACGTCGAGGAGACCGGCTGGCCCGGCACTCTCGTCAGAATGGCTACTCTTCTTGGGCCGGACCAAGCCGTTGGCTTCCGCGAGTTTGATGTTGTTTTTCACGCCATGTAGACCGCACACTCCGTGTGCGGAATTCGGCACACGGAGTGTGCCGTCTACAATTTTGCGGCTCCGAACCGCGCTAAAGGTAGACCCGCCGATTGTAGACGTACCACTCGAAGACCAGCACCAACAGGCCGACGATCAATAACAGCTTCCACATCTCCTTGCGGCTTGGCTCGGCGACCGAGGCGTGAACGCCTACTCGATTCTCTTCGTCGTCGGTCTGTCCCGTGCCTTGCCCGCCGCCCGCCGCCGGCTGGTCTTTCTTCTCGACGTAGGGAAGTTCGATCACTTCCCGCGGCACGAGATCGCTCTCGCGGCTGTCGAACAGGTTGATGGCGAAGTGCTGACCGGCTTCTCGCTCCGCTCCTTCGCGAACCGTGTACACGCCCAACTCCTCGGCGCGCGTGAAGACGAATGCGTTCTGGCTTTCTCGCTGGATCTTTGTTCGGACTCCGGCCGGCGATTCGACGGTGATCTGTTCCGCCGGAGCGTCGGTGCGCAGTTTCACAGGCTGGCCGGGCCGCGAACCCGTCACGTCCAAGCTCGCGCGGGCTCCGCCCAGATACCGCACGGCGTTCATGACGAAGACAGGAAAGCTCTTGCGACGTTGCCAGTTCGTTTTGGCATTCACGTCGCCTTCCGGGTATTCGCCAACCAGCTCGAACGCCAACGCCACATCTTCGAATCCGCTGCGCGGAGCGATCATCAGCAACGAACCGTGATCCGCATCGATCAACGAAGTGGCTCCTTCCGGCCCCTTCAGCGGCAGCGACTCGTAGATCAAGATCGAACCCAATTCGACCAGATGCATCAGCGGATGCAACCGGTCGACGTCGATGATCAGCGGGTAAGGTTTCGGCGCTTCCGCCGACCAGCCTTCCGCGGGCGGAACGCGGCCGATGAACAACGTGTTGGCTTCCGGCATCACTTTCGGCACGCACCGGTCGTAGACGATCAGGTCGTAGGCATTCGCTTGCGCCAGTGTCTCGTGCTCTTTCGTCTCCAGCACGGCGGGCTCGGCGAACGCGACGTCGGCGACTCGCGACACCGCCTCGGTCGTGATCGCGAATTTCAAGGCATCATTGCCGGGGGTCACGACGAGCACCCGGGCGCGGCGCGGCGTGTTGATCGTCGCGTAGGCGGTGTTGTCGAGCGACATGTCGTCCGGGTATTGAACTTCCAGCTTCAGGATCGCGCTCTCGACGTCATTCAAGACAAAGTTCACACCCTGCGCCGCGTCGGTCGGCACGTTCTCGCTGCTCGCGTCGACAAGTGCGCCGTCCAGGTAGAGCACGACGTCGACTCCGGCATTCTCTACGCCCGAGTTCTCCAGCCGCGCGAAGGCTTGCAACTGGCCGGGCTTCTCGGGATTCCTTTGCGTACTAAAGGCGACGATGCCGACGTTCTTCGGGGTCGCCGTTCCGATCTTGACGTAACGAGCGGTCAGATTGCCGGGCGCAAAGTCGGGCACCGCCGGCACGCCGCCGTCGCTGATGATGTACATCGTGGCCGGCAGGGCGTCGGCCACTTGCACGTCGCTCGTCCCGGCTTGGCTCGTACGGCCGGGGTTCGCGAGACCCGATGCGGCGCGAAGTGCTTCACGGATGTCGGTCTGACGATTCGTTTGGGTGATCTTGTTGACGGCCTGCCGCAGCGCGCTGCGATTATTCGTGAACGCCTGTTCGATCCGCGGCACGTCGGAAAAGCTGATGATCATCGCGACGTGATCGGATTCCATCTGCTCGACCAAGCCCAACGCGTGCTTCCGGGCCGCTTCGAGCCGGGACGGGCCGACATCCGTCGCGCTCATGCTCGCGGAAGTGTCGATCATGAAAATGAAGCGGTTGCCGACGAGATTGGTCCCGCGCCAGCCGGGCCGCAGACACGCCAGGATCGCCAGCAGCAAGACCAACAGTTGCAGGAACAGCAACAAACTTTGCCGCAACCGCTGCCAGATTGAATTGACGTGCAGGTCTTCGATCGTCCGCGTCCAGAGGTACGTGCTGGGCACTTCGACCGGATGCCGCTTCAGCTTCAAGAAGTACAGCGAGATGATCGCCGGAGGCACGGCGGCCAGCAGCGCCCATTGCAGCGGCGTCAGGGCGGAGATGAAATTCATTGCACGAGCCCCCGCTGCCGCAGATAGTTGCTGACCAGCTGCTCGACCGGCGTCTCGGTGCTGGTCATCAGATACGACATGCCGCGCCGTGTACAAAACTCCCTGGCGCCGTCGATGAACGTGGCCAGCGTTTGTTTGTAGCGGTTCAGCAGCGGCCGGCTGACGGTGATCTCGGCGATGTCGTCGTCTTCACAGTCGACCAACCGCAAGTCGCCGGTCACATCGGGTTCGATTTCGGCTTGCGACAGGACGTGAATCACGTACACGTCGATGTTCTGGGCGAGAAGATATCGCAACGCCGATTCGTAACCGTTCTTGTCCATCAAGTCGGTGATCAACACCAAGATCCCCTGCCCGGAATTTCGGAGACAGAAGTCTTTCACGCCTTGTGCCAGCGGAATGTTGTCGCCGGGCTGAATCGCGTTCAAGTAATCGAGCATCCGCCACATGCTCGCCCGACCGCGGAGCGCCGGCGCGGCGTTCTTTCGCGAAGCGCCCAGCGCCTCGATCTTGACGCGGTCGGCCCGGCACAAGCCGATGAAGCCCAAGGCCGCGGCCAGCTGCTTGGCGTAATAGAGCTTCGTCGGGTCGCCGAAGTCCATCGATGTGCTGGTATCGATCAACGCATAGAAGTGCAGATCTTCCTCTTCGAGATACAGCTTCAAGAACAGCTTGTCCAGCCGGGCGTACATGTTCCAATCGATGAAGCGAATGTCGTCGCCCGCCACATAATTGCGGAAGTCCGCGAATTCGACGCTCTGGCCCTTGCGTTTGCTGCGGCGTTCGCCTTTTAGCCGCCCGCGAAAGATCTTGCGGCTGACCAATTCGAGACGTTCGAGCTGGGCGAGCAACTGGGGACTGAGCAGCGGTGTCGAGGCTTGCGTGGAACTCATGGTGACGGGCTTTCGAGTCTCCGGTGGTCGCTGCTGATCGGGGGTGATTGCTTGTTGAAGCTCGCTGCGCGAGGCGGGATTCCTTTCGCGGAGCGAAAGGCCACGTAGGAATCAATCCGCGACGACGGCAGCGACCGGGGCTTGTTGGTCGGCTTTCTCGGGAAGTTGCTCGAGGATCTCCAGCAGGACGTGATCGGTCTCCATGCCTTCGGCTTGTGCTTCGAAGTTCAAGATCACACGATGCCGCAGGGCCGGCAAGTAAGCTCGGCGAATGTCTTCAAAGCTGACGTTGAATCTTCCCTCGAGCAACGCACGCACCTTGGCGGCCAGCGCCAAGGTTTGCGCGCCGCGAGGACTGCTTCCCCAACGCAAGTACTTGTTGGTGATCGGCAACGCATGCGGGCCATCGGGATGCGTGGCGAGTGTCAAGCGAACGATGTAATCCTGCACATGCTTTGCGAGGATGACCTTGCGGATCAGCTGCTGCCAACGAATGATTTCGCCCCCGTCCATCACATTCTCGGGAGTCACCGTGATGCCGCGCGTCGTGCGGTCGACGATCGTCGAAAGCTCTTCTCGGCTCGAGTATCCGACGACGAGTTTGAAGAAGAAGCGGTCGAGCTGTGCCTCGGGCAGCGGGTACGTTCCTTCCTGCTCGATCGGATTCTGGGTCGCCATGACAAAGAAGGGCTTCTTCAGTTCGAATCGCTGCCCGGCGATCGTGACGGTTCCTTCCTGCATCGTCTCGAGCATCGCGGATTGCGTCTTGGGAGTCGCGCGATTGATTTCGTCGGCTAAACAGATCTGTGTGAAGATCGGTCCCTTTTGGAATTCAAAGACCTTGCGACCGTCCGGCGACTCCATCACCATGTTCGTACCCAGAATATCGGCGGGCATCAGATCGGGCGTGAATTGGATCCGGCTGAAGTCCAGATGCAGCGCCTGTGCGAGGGTGCGAACCAGCAGCGTCTTGCCCAAGCCAGGCACACCTTCCAGCAGACAGTGCCCGCCCACGAACAAACACGTGAGGACACCGTGAACGACGTCGTCGTGGCCGACGATGACTTTGCCAATCTCGTTGCGGACTGCGGCGTAACGCTGGCGAAACTCTTCCGCCTGTTGCTGCATATTCTCACCGGTGCTCATGAAGATTCCTCGATTTCAAGGGTCAATCAGTTTGATGTTATTCTGGCGTGTTCTATACAAGCACGAAGCGCAAGCGAGTGGGTTGATTCGAAGCATTCACTCGCTTGCGTGTCGTGCTTGTATTTGGCCGCGGCCCCGCCGCCTTACTCTTTATTCTTGTTTTGCTTCCAAGCCTGCTGTTTCGCTTTCAACAGGCGACTCGTATACGACTCTTCCTCCGCTGTTTCCGGTGACAGCTGTGACGCCGGACGATCGGGGCGTTCGGCCGGGGCGGCTCCGCCACCGACGTCTTGCAGAACCTGATCGAGCGTCACCGCCGGGCCGCCTTCCTCCGGCATCGCCGGTTCAAAACGTGTTGCGGCGCGGCGCTCGTCGATCTCGCCGGCGATGGCTGCTTTGCGACTGCGCAGCCGATCAAGCCGCTCTTCGTGTTGTTCGGGCTGTTCTTGGCCGAACACTTTCACACGCAGCCAAGTCAGCGCCGGTCCGACCCATTCCAAGCTGACTGTAACCCGACGGACAAAGACATCGGCGAAGAAGATGCCCGCGGCACAGACCAGGAACAACGGCCAAACATCTTGACTGCTGATCGAAGGGGGGAGCCCGGGACGGAACGTATTGACGGCGAGCAAGCCTGCAGGGGAGCCGTCGGCTGGTTGCTCTTCGATCAAGACGCCTGGCTCGCCACCTTTGGGCTTGAACGCGGCCAGCGCCTTGAGCAATACCATGTTCGTTTCACGTTCGCGGAACTCCGAGGAATAGGGCACGTTCACACCGGTCAGCAGCGGGGCATGACCTGGGCCGGGGCTGATCGTGATAAAGTAGTTCCCGTCTTTCGGCGCATCGAACTCGCCGATGTAACGCCCCGGCGCGACTTGCTGGATTTTTAAGTCATGTGCCGCCAGCTCGGGGTCGAGTGCCGAGCTGGACATGTTCAGGAAGTTGAGAAACTCGTCGTCTTGGTCGAGTGCCGTGACGATGACGCTGACCTTGCCGTCACGCACGTCGGTCGCAACGGTAAACTTGTTATCCTCGTTCACGGGCCGCATCGACCAGCGGACGAGTTGCGAAAAGAGTTTGTCGTAGTTTTCCCAGTCGGTCCAGCGGGTTGCCCACCGCTTGCCGGTATCGGTCGTGAGAACCGCCGTGCGACCCAGGTGATAAGTCCACGCGGCGAGAATGGTGGCGTTGCGTTCGTCTTGCGGTTGGGGCGAGAGGGCGATCGTCTCGACCAAGGGATTGTCTTTGACCGTGGTTAGTACAAAACCGGAGATCGGCGGCAGGCTGTCGATTCCTTGCACGATCTCGTGCGAGCGATCCACGATCTGCGGACTGACGGGAGGATCGGGCTCGAAGACAAGCGGTCTCGCGACTTTCCGCACTTCGGTCTGGTAGATTTTGGGGAGCGCTTTCGGATTCTTCACCTCATAGTAACGCCCGCCGGTGTCGATCGCGAGATTCTCCAGGATGGTGGAGCCAGCTGGACCATGCGTGCCAACCGCAACGGTCGAGACTTGAATGTTGGCCTTCTTGAAAGCCGCCGTGATCGCGAAACCGGGCGGTGACGGATCGCCGTCGCTGATGACGATCATGTGCTTTACCGAGGCGTTTACCTTATTGAACGAAATCAAGGCCTTCTTCATGGCGGGCTCGAATTCGGGCATATCGCCCGGCTGCATTCTTCCCAGCCGAGCCAGCATCATGTCGCGACGGCTGCCGACTTGGATCAGCCCTTGCGGTTCTCCCCACAGCCAGCGATTGCCGCCAATGTCGTAATGCAACAAGCCGCAGTAGTCCATCGGCCCCAGCGCTTTGATCGCGACTTCGGCGACTTCCTTCTGCCAGAAGTTGCCTTCCGCCAACTCGGAAGCATGCATCATTAACGCCAACGCACCGACCGCACGAATCTTTGTGTTCTTGATCTGAAAGTCGACCGGCATGGCCTTCTCGAGTTCGGTGTTCGCCCAGCCACCGGCACCGAACGAGTCGGGACCGCCCAGCATGACCAGCCCGCAACCCATCTGTTCGGTGTTCCGGACCAGCATCTCAATTTGTGCATCGCTGAAGCTCGCGACGGAATCCGCGTCGAGGCCACCCCCGCGCGGCACGTTCGCCAGCACGACCGAGTCGTAAGTTTGCAGCTCGGCCAGCGAGGTGAACAACTCGTTGCTGGCAATCGTGTCGACTTCGATGTTGTTGTTCCGCAGCCGGTCGATCAGAAAGTCGAAGTCGCCCGGGCTTTCAAAGTTCTCGATGATCAAGACTCGTCCCTTGCCGCGGACGTGCGTGAACGCCGTCGCGCGGTTGTTCTGAACCATCAAATCATCTTCCGCGTGCGTCGGTGTGAAGTCGGCTTGATAGGTATAGACCGCCGGTTGCTCGATCTCGTGGGCGAAGGAATAGGGCGTCTTGCCCGGCGCCAATTCGACATCGATCTCGCCGAGAAACTCCTCTTGCGAACCGACGCGGCGCGTCACACGCAGCTTGCCGGGAATCATGCGGTCGGCGTAGTTGTGTATGATCACGCGAGTCTCCACCGGTTGCCCTTTGCGGATATTGGGAGGCAACGTCACTTTCTCGACGGCGACCTCGGCACGCGCGGTCAGTTTGACCGGTGCCACGTCGATCCCGATCCCGTCATCGGCGAGCATCGAGGCGATGGTTCGCGCGTCGCCGATGTTCTCGTTGCCATCGGTAACCACGACGATTCGCTTCGCCGAATCCTCGGTAAAGGAAGCTTGCGCCAGCTTGAATGCCGCTTCCAGGTTCGTGGCGTCGGTGTTGAGCCCGATATAACTCTCGATGCCGCCCAAGACTGGAATGCTGTCGTCGAAAGGAGGAATCTCGATATTGGCGTTTCGGCCAAAGACGATCACGCCTGCCCGGTCTTCCCGCTTCCTATCCCGGTGCGCGTCAACTTCGTCGATGACATACTGCAGCATCTCCTGACGCTTTTCGAGCGGGATGCTTTCCGACTGGTCCAACAAGTAGATCACCGTCAGCTTCTCGCTGGTCTTTCGCAGCTGAACTTCCGCCAGGCACATGACGATCAGAACGAGGACCAGGGTCCGGAAACCAAGTGCGAACAGACGCCGCACGTTGCCCAGCCCGGCAAGGCTCCTAAAACTCAGCACCCACAGGACCGGCAACAGCGCCAGCAGAGCCAGATACCACGGCTTGTCGAATCCGATCTCTAGGTCAAACATGGTTCCCTCCCCGACGGGGCAAAGACGAGTGTGGGACCGATTCTACCCGACACGCGATAATGGTGCGAGCATGACTCCGCACAGGGCCAATCGCTATTCAGGTCGCGGTTGGAAGTGGCACCTCCATAAACCTGTACGATGGCCTTCCAAGGCCGTCGATCGCTTCACGACGGCCTTGGAAGGCCATCGTACAATACTCGCGGTAGAGGTCCGTTTTTTCGCGTTGTTCGATTCCTAGCGGTCATGCCGCCGACACGTGGCGGCACAGTTTTCCAACGCGGACTTCCTTGAATCCGTCGCCCGCCCCCGGCGAAGTAACCCGGAATGTTCTACGCTACAGAGGAGAAACCGACAGATGCATCGCATTGGCGAGAAAACCACCGAACTGTTGGGCGTGGATCTGAGGTCGCTGGCGGCCTTTCGGATTGGCGCGGCGGGAGTCTTGTTACTCGACCTCTGGTTTCGCGGGCAAGAGATTACGGCGTATTTTACCGATGCCGGCGTGTTGCCGCGGACGGCGCGAATTGGCATCTTGGAGGCCGGCGATGGGTTCGGGTTTCAGCACACGTGGTCACTGCACTTGTTGTGTGGCGAGTACTGGGCACAACTCGGTTTGCTGCTGCTGGCCGCTTTATTCGCCGTCTGGTTGCTGATCGGTTATCGCACACGTCTCGCCGCCGTCGTCAGCTGGATCTTGCTGATGTCGCTGGACGGGCGGAATCCAGTGCTCTTGAACAGCGGCGACGTCTTGCTCCGATCGATGCTGTTGTGGAGCTTGTTCCTACCGCTGGGAGCAAGATTCAGCATTGACGCGTGGCGAGCGGGAAAGCGAGTCCAGATCCCGACGCGAGTCATTTCGACGGCGTCTGTTGCGCTGCTGCTTCAGCTGTGCATGATGTACTGGTTCTCGACGGTCTTCAAGATGAAGTCGCTGGGCGACATCCCCTCGCCCTGGACGAGTGATTACTCCGCCGTCTACTACTCGCTGAACTGCGACGCCTACGCCACGCGATTCGGTCTTTGGCTGCGACAGTTTCCAACGCTGATGCAGTTGCTGACCGGCTGCTCGTTATGGTGGGAAATGATCGGGCCGCTGTTGGCGTTCTCGCCTTGGTTCACAAAATGGTTTCGGGGCGGTGTGGTGGCTGTCTTTGCGGCATTCCACATCGGACTCGGCCTCTGTTTGACGATCGGGCTGTTTCCCGCGATCTGTATCGTCAGTTGGCTCGTCTTTCTGCCGGGCGAGTTTTGGGACCACATAACAAGGCGAGCGGGGGACGTGAGTCCCCTGATCACGCGACTCGCTAGATCAATCAGGGGACTCACGTCCCCCGCTCGCCGTTGGTTCAATCAACCAGAAGTGCCGAGCTTCCGCCGCCGCTGGTACATCGAAGCTGGTCTGGCCTGTTTGCTCGTTTACGTCGTGCTCTGGAACATTCGAGAAACTGACTTTAGGTATTGGGCACCACGTCTGCTATCGCGCAACATGAACGCACCGGCCCGCATCCTCGGCCTCGATCAGAACTGGTCGATGTTCGCGCCGCTGCCGCGAACCGAGGACGGTTGGTTGGTGATGGAAGGTACGTTGCGTGACGGATCGATTGTCAATTTGTGGCAGTTCGACGAACCGTTGCCCTGGTCCAAGCCCTCCCTTGTCAGCGCCACCTATCGCACGCAACGCTGGCGAAAGTACCTCGACAATCTGACGACCGACCGTTATGCCGCGCATCGCATGTATTTTTGTGAATGGCTCGCCCGGCGATGGAACGAGCAACGCGCGGCCAGCGACAAGACGCGCGAAGTTCACAAAGTCGAGTTGAGCCATCGCATCGAACTGACTCCTCCGCCTGGCGCGCCGATTCCCGACCCGGAGACGCGTGTGCTATGGACTTGGTACTTCGAATAACTACGCTGAGTCGCGAACCGTAACGCGGTCCCTCACTTAGAAGCACGTTCCTGGAGCGGGCTTGCCGTAGAAGAAGCCTTGCCCCAAATCGAATCCGAGATCCCGACAGATATCCGATTCTGCTTCTCGCTCGACACCTTCCGCGAGCGGAACGATGCCAAGGTCGCGGGCCATCCGCACCAACGACGAAACCATCTGCTGCTGGTGGCTCGACGCGCTGTCGATACCGCGGATCAGGGCGATGTCGAACTTGAGGTAATCGGGTTTCACGTTCACCAACTCGACGAGCCGGGCTTGTCCAGCTCCGAAGTCGTCAAACGCGAGACGGATGTCGAGGTCAGCCAACGCCGCACGAATCTCGATCATCTTCTTGACATCCGTGACCGCGCCTTCGTGGATCTCGAGGGTCAACGGTTGCAGCGGGCGCGTCTCGCGGACAGCTCGCATGGCTTCGATCAAACCATGTTCCGCCAACTCGCGTGGATGAGTGTTGACGAATAAGTGCGGCGGGTTCGCAAAGCACGAACTCTTCAGCACGCCTTCCCACCGCAACATATTGCTGAGCTGTACTTCCAGGTTCAATCTTGCCGCGGCTCGAAACATCGCACCAGGCGTTTCGATGCCATACAGCCGGCTGCGGCCAAGGACTTCATAGCCGATTGTCTCGCCGCTTGCTAAGTCAACAATCGGTTGATAGTAGGGAGTGACCTGGCGCTCTCCCATCAGCTTGTCGAATTGCATGAGTGCCAGGGCCTGATCGTAGACGTCCTCTTGCAAGGTGGCCATCGTGACAGTGCCTGCTTGGCGCTGCAGCCGCAACGCGATTTCGGCGAACTGCACGAGATCGTCCTGTTTCAGCTCGATTTCGCCGGGTGGCCGCTGGCCGTTGACATACGTGCCGTTCGTGCTGCCGAGATCCTTCAGGGTCAGTTTGTTCGGATCGGACAATAATTCGGCATGATTGCTGGAAACCGTCCGAAACGGCAGACAGAGTGACGAATCCGGGCGTCGACCGACGGTGAAACGCGAAGCGTTGATCGGAATATGCACTTGCTCGCCACTCTGTCCCCCCGCCGGACTCAAGTGTCCAACGAGGAACCAGACCGCCTGCGTCGGGGCGGCGGATTGCGAGATTGGTGCAAGTGGTGCAAGTGGTGCAAGTGGTGCCAGCACGGGCATAACGGTACTCCAGTTCAAAAATAGTTTAGGTCACGTTCAACAACAGGAGATGAGATTTGCGGGAGGCGCTAATTTCTCTCGTTACGGCTCGCGCGCCGCGGCTGCCTGCAAGGAGGACCGTTCACGTTACACCAGTCATTCGGTTCAGGACGGTTCGTCGCGGGGGAACCGTCAACCTGGAGGTACAAGCAACGCAACGCCGGTAGTCATGAGCTACGTTTGCTTGAGGCACGCGGCCGCGCCATGCGCACCCGGTCCTCGCCGAAGACCATAGATTCGAGCACTGTCTTACCACGGGAAACAAGAGAGCACCGGGTCGCAATCATGGTAACTGAAACCCTTGAGATCGAAGGTGATCTGCTCGCGACGCTGCTGGCGGAAGATTCGTTTCTGCCGGTGGAACCGCGGACGTTGAAAGAGACAGGATTGCCGCCCGTATTTGTCGAAGGCATGATCCTCAAGTCGGTCGCCATCACCGGCACCAGCAGCGGCCGAAGTATCTGCGATCATCTGTGCTTGCCGTTCGGAATTTTGGAAGAAGCCTTCGGCTCGCTTCGCGCACGACAATTGCTCGTGCATACGGGGGCGGCACCGTTCGGTGACTACTACTACACGCTGACTGACCAAGGGAACAAACACGCGCAGGGTGCGGCGAGGGGTTCGGCTTACGTTGGTCCGGCTCCAGTTCCTTTGATGGACTATGTGATTTCTGTCGACGCCCAATCAATCACCGCGGAAGCGCCGCGCCGCGAAGAACTTGAACATGCGTTCCAGGGCATTACGATCGACCCTGACTTATTCGACATGCTCGGCCCGGCGGTAAACTCGGGAGCCGGAATGTTCTTGTACGGGCCGCCAGGCAACGGAAAGTCGACGCTCGCGCAACGGATGACTTCTTGTTTCGGGCAAGAGATTTGGATCCCGCACGCCATCATCGAGAGCGGACAGATCATTAAGCTGTACGATCCCTCTTATCATCAGGCGGTCGAAGGTCGCAAACGCGGCATCATCAAGACGAGCGAGGGAGATCGGCGGTGGATCAAAGTTCGCCGACCGACCGTCATTGTCGGCGGCGAACTGACGATGGACAGCCTCGAAATCCGGCACGATCCCCGCACGAATGTCAGCGAAGCCCCGCTACAGCTAAAGAGTAACGGAGGATGTTTGCTGATTGATGACTTCGGGCGTCAGCAAATCGCACCCAAGGAACTTCTCAATCGTTGGATCATTCCGCTAGAGAGTCGACACGACTTTTTAACGCTCGGGACCGGCAAAAAAATTCAAGTTCCGTTCGATCAACTGATCATCTTCTCAACGAATCTTGAGCCGTCGGAGTTGGTTGACGAAGCTTTCATGCGGCGAATTCCCTATAAGATCGAGGTCCGCGATCCGGACGTACACGAGTTCGAAGACCTGTTTCGCATGTACGCTGACGAGTTTGGTTGCACCTACAAATCCGACGTGGTCACGTATCTGCTCGAGACACACTTCCGGCCCCACGGGCGTGCCCTCCGCCGCTGCCACCCGCGAGATCTTCTGAAACAGATCCGAAGTTACTGTGCCTATCACGACCTGCCGTTCGAACTTCGCAATGAATACATCGATCGCGTCGTTGGTACGTACTTCGCGAAAGTCTTGACGACTTAAGCTCACCTCCGACCATCGACTCAACCTGTCATGGATACACTCTCCACAGCACCACCGGCCTTTGACTTGCGGGAGCCAATCCCCGGCTACAAGCTGCGCGAGCGGATCGGAGCCGGTGGTTACGGTGAAGTTTGGCGAGCCGATGCGCCGGGCGGGTTGGCGAAGGCCGTCAAGATCGTCTACGGTCCCTTGAAGGCCGGTCGAGCTGAACGTGAGTTGAAGGCCCTGAATCGCATCAAGCAGGTTCAGCACCCGTTACTGCTGTCCCTCGAGCGAATCGAGATGGTCAACGACCACTTGATCATCGTGATGGAACTCGCTCAAGGCAGTCTGAAAGAACGCTTCGAGAAGTGCATCAAAGAGGGGGGGCGAGGAATTCCCCGCAGCGAACTGCTCGCTTACCTTCGCGATGTCGCCGATGCGCTTGACTTCCTCTACGTCGAACACTCGTTGCAGCACCTGGACGTCAAGCCGGAGAATCTGTTGCTGATCGGGAATCGCGTCAAAGTTGCTGACTTCGGGTTGGTCAAGGATTTGGGCGATCGCAGCGAATCGCTGGTTGGTGGTCTGACGCCGTTGTACGCGCCGCCCGAAGTCTTTGACGGGCGGCCGAGTCGCAACAGCGATCAGTACAGCCTGGCGATGGTGTTTCAAGAGCTGTTGACAGGCGAACCAGCCTTCGCCGGGCGGACGGTGGCTCAACTTGCCGCCCAGCACTTGCACAGCAGCCCGTGCCTGGCACCTCTGCCGAAGACGGATCAGCCAGTGATCGCCAGAGCGCTTTCGAAAGACCCGGATCGCCGCTTCCCCTCGTGCCGCGCGCTCATTGACAACTTGACCGAAGCACCGAAAGCAACCAGCCGCGTCCGCCGTGCGGTTCCCGAATCAAGCCGCATCACGCCACAAACTGAAGCCCCAACAGATTCGTCGAGCGCCAACGGCACCGGCTGCGTTCAGATCACCTACCCAGTCTCGAACGCGCTGCGGCAACTCCCACCGCTGGACATCTCGATGCAAGAGAACTCGCCATGCCGACCGGCAGTCTTCATCGGCGTCGGTGGAACCGGAGCGTTGGTATTGCGATCGCTTCGCGCGCGGCTCTGTGAGCGGTTCGGCAACATCGACGATGTTCCGTCGCTGCAAATGCTGCTACTCGACACGGACGCCACCGCGCTGAACAACGCGACTCGCGGCGATCGCTGGTCGGCGCTGCGCCCGAGCCAATTGGTACCACTTACGTTGCGACCGCCGCAGGAGTATCGAAGCGACGCGGACTCGCTGCTGGAGTGGCTGAATCGCCGGTGGTTGTTCAACATTCCCCGCTCGCTGACAACCGAGGGAATTCGTCCGCTGGGCCGGCTGGCGCTAGTCGATCACTTTGATGCTGTCGCGAACGTACTTCATCACGCGCTGAGCAGTGTGATCGCGGACGAGTCGCTGGCGTCGTCCTCGCGTACTACCGGACTCAGCTTTGTCAAAGCGGCACCACGCATCTTTGTCGTCGCGTCGATGGCCGGCGGAGTCGGGAGCGGCTTAGTTTTGGATCTTGGCTACTTGATTCGCACCATGCTCGAAGAGTTACACATCTCGGACGAGCAACTGCATGGCCTGTTGGTCCATTCGACTTCCCGCCGGACGAATCAACGCGACCTGGCGATCGCCAACAGCCTGAGCTTGCTGACCGAGTTGCACCACTACACATCCGCCAACGGCTACCCGGGCGAGCCAGCATGCAAGCTTCCGCCGCGAGTCGGCAACAGCGCTCCGTTCCGGCACACTTACGTAACGCATCTCGGCGACGACCTGAACGAAGAAGAACTCGCCAGTGGCGCGGCAAAGTTAAGTGAGTACGTCTATCAGAACACGGTTGCCGTTGCCGCGTCGTTCTTCGATCAGTGTCGAGACGGCAGCGACGCTTCGAACGACGGATCGCGAACCGATCTTGCCGTTGCCGACACGGTCCGGAGCTTTGGACTGGCGCGAGTGGGTGGCACGAACGGCGACATCGTTCGCGAGGAAGCTGACTTGCTCTGCCAGACGCTGGTCGCTCGTTGGGCCGGACACAGGTACGGCTTGACTGCCGCGGCCGAGTCGGACTCAGTCGATTCCGAAATCGTGAGCCTGGCCCGCAAGTTCGCCCACGGACTGGACCTTCGAATCGACAAACTAGTCAACTTGGTGCATGGTGTTATCGAGCGGCAGCTGGTGGAAGCGCCGGAAGCCTACTTCCAGCGACGGATCGCGGCAATTCTGAATCAAGCCGTCGGAGCCGAGCCTCGCGAACGACTAGATCTGGCCACTTCAGCGGTGAAGAACGAACTGTTCGGCGCGAACGAGGCCGACGATTCACTCCGTGGCCGCGTCCAGAACCAGATGGCGTCTGTCGCGGAGACGAAACGCGAAACGCTTCGCGATTGGTTTTTCATTCTCGTTGATGCGCCGAAATCGCGAGTTCAAGGAGCGCTGTCCGCTGTCCGCTGGTATCAGCAGATGCTCGGCGAGCTGGAGGCAAACGCACAACAACAGATTGCACAGATTGACCGTTCAGCGGACGGCGCATCCGCCTCGGATGAGCGACAGATTGCGCTCCGCTATGCGAGAACCGAGCTTCAGAGGATGTCACTGGATGCCGTCTTACAGCTGATCCGCGAATTGAAGCGCGAAGTCTTGCAGTGCGAGGATCGGTTGCGGGATTTTGCCCGCAGGATTCTGCACCTCGGCAATGAATTCGCCATCCCTGGGCCGTCCGCACTTGCCATCGACAACGACCTCGTGCGTCTGCTGAAGGAACATCATCTCGAATTGACCAGGCAGCTGGACCGTGAACTGACGCACGCCCTGGTCCGCAGACACATGTCACTGTCCGACCTGTTGACCGCGAACTCGGACATCTGGACGAATCTTGTTAGCACGATGCGGACGATGGCGCAGCGTTTGGCGGGCAACGTCATCATCCGGCTGCAAGTATCGAGCGTGATGCAAGGAGACGGCAAACGATTCAGTGATGGTCCGGCCAGCGCGGCAGATACCGTGCTGGCCGCCAGACCGCAACTGTTCGAATGTGGTGGCGACTATCGCTATCTTGTCGTTGCGCCGCAAAGTGCGGGCACGTGGCCGGAGAACTGGGCAGAACCATTCGCCGCGGCTGCTGGCGCTCCGATAAGCCGTTCCGCCGCCACAGACGATGCGCTCGTTGTGTGCTGTGAATCGCAGCGCGTTCCGCTACAGAATGTCGTCGCCCAGCTCGTCGGAACGAGAAGCGACCTCATCAAAGTCGCGAACCGCCTGCACACTCGCATCGACGTCGAGTGGCCATCGCTGCAACGCTGGCTCGACAACCGGGCGTGATCGTGACCGCGGTTGTGTCGGCTAAAGCACCGTTCGAGGAATTAGCGAGCGGAATGGCGCTAGCCACCGGTTCTTCGTGCGCCGTGAAACACCGGCGGCTAGCGCCGTGCCGCTCACCTGAATTCGGACAGGTATTTCTCGAACGGTCCTAAAGCGATTCATCCCGGACTGGATTCGTCAAACGCCCAATCGATTCGATCTCGATGGTGACTTCGTCGCCGTGCTGGAGGAAGACCGGTGGCTTTCGCGCAAACCCGACACCGTGCGGCGTTCCGGTCAGGATTACGGTGCCGGGCACAAGCTTGGTGCTGCCACTGAGAAACTCGATCAGTGTCGGGACGTCAAAAATCATGTCGTCGGTGTTCCAGTCCTGCATCACTTCGCCATTCAGCTCCGTCTTGATGCCCAAGGCGTTCGGATTCGGGATCTCGTCCGCCGTCGTCAAGACAGGTCCGAGCGGACAGAACGTATCGAACGTCTTGCCGCGACACCATTGCCCGCCGCCCCACTTGCTTTGCCAATCGCGGGCGCTGACGTCATTCGCACAGGTGTAGCCGAGGACATACTCCAGAGCGTGATCACGCGAAACGTTTTTGCACTCCTTGCCGATCACAACAGCCAGTTCGCACTCGTAATCGACTTGCGTGCTTGCGAGCTGCACGGGGATAAGAATCGGATCGCCGGGATTCTGCACGGTGCTTGGCATCTTCATGAACACGACCGGATGATCCGGAATCGCGGCTCCTCCCTCTTCCGCATGTTTGCGATAGTTCAATCCAATGCACAGAATCGCCGCGGGTTGAACCGGAGCAAGCAGCTTCGCCACGCTGATCGCTTCGCCGGTATCGGCATGCTCGCCAAAGATACAACCTTCGACCCGCGTCGTCGTGCCATCCGCGTGTTGCGAACCATAGTGTATCGAGCCTTGCTCGTCGATTACGCGTACCAGCTTCATCGTGAGTTCCTTGAGGTTGCGATCGTTTGATGGGGGCCACAAAATGATACCGTGAATGGCGGCTTGCCGCGAGAACCGTACGCGAGCGACCAGCCAGTGGCACGCCGCGGCGATTTGCCGCATAATGCTCGACCGCTGGCACGTAACACTCTTCGCGTCACCTTGGCAAACGATCCTCATGGCTGAAGCAACGCTCATTCTCGACGCGAAAGCAACCCTTGGCGAAGGCCCGATTTGGGATACTCGGGAAAACGTCCTCTGGTGGATCGATATTAACGAGCACCGTCTGCACCGCTTCGATCCCGCGACGAAACACAACACGACGTACGACATCGGCCAACGGGTCGGCACCGTCGTGCCGCGAGCCAGCGGTGGGCTGATGCTGGCCGTGCAGAACGGCTTTGCCGCCTACGATCCGGCCACGGAAACACTGGAGATCGTCGCCGGTCCGGAAGCTCACTTGCCACAGAACCGCTTCAACGACGGCAAGTGCGATCCGGCGGGGCGGTTCTGGGCCGGGACTTTGGAACTGGTCGAGCAAGACATGACCGCCGGGACGCTTTACTGTTTGTATCCGGACGGGCGCGTCGAGCCGCGAGTCCCCCATGTTGGCATCTCGAACGGCATTGTCTGGACATCGGACAAGCGGACGATGTACTTCATCGACAGCCCGACGCGCCGCGTCGATGCGTTCGACTACGACAACGACACCGGCGCGATCAGCAACCGGCGCACCGCCATCGCGCTGCCCGCAGGCATGGGTTTTCCCGATGGCATGACGATCGACTCGGAAGACAAGTTGTGGGTCGCGTTGTGGGCGGGCTGGGGTGTCGCACGGTTTGATCCAATCACGGGCGAGTTGCTAGAAAAGATCGACGTTCGGGCATCGCAAGTCACGGCCTGCGCCTTTGGCGGCCCGCAGCTCAAGGATCTGTACATCACGACCGCGCGCAGAGACTTGGAGGGCGAAGCGCTCGTTGACCAACCGCACGCGGGCGGACTGTTCCACGTTCACGTTGATGTCGCCGGAGTTCCGTCCGCAGCCTTTGCCGGCTGAAGGTCGTCAGACGATCTGGTGAGCAACTGCGACTGGGCTCGGTGTTGATATCGCATGTCGGCTCTCCCATGTTAGAATCCGGCGGCAACGAATTGAGTTGTCGGGACATGCTTGCAGATCGAACCGCGTGGTCCGCGGCGGCTCTTGGAACAACACGCCCAGGAACTGCCGTGCGGCGTATCGCAACAGGAGGACGCCTGCGAACCGCAACAGGGGCCAGGGCTTCCGTGTCTGTCTGTTCTCCGGTCCGTGCCCAGACGAGCAGTGAGGGAGCGGAGCCGGTGAGCGGAGGCGTGGCAAGGAGGGACGACGCAGCCAAGCCGTAGCGAACAGGCGGAGCGGACGTGTTCGAAAAATTGTAAAAATGAACAGTAGGCCGGAACAAGTCGTCGCAGTTCCGGCAAGAACCAGATGATGCACAGCTGCCGGAACTGCGCCAAGCCTTGTTCCGGCCTACTTGGTTAAAACGTAAGGAATCGCCACCGATGACAACGACCCTTTGTCCCGATCACGAGATCGCCCTGTTTTCGGAAACGGGCGAGCACTGGTTCGACGACCAAGCTCCGGATCAGCAGCGCCCGTTCACCTGGGATGCCAACGACGCGGTCACCAAGATGGTGATCGGAACTCCGCCGTCCGGCGGCGAGGAACAGCAAATCGCCGTCAGCATCCCGGCGGACCTGTCCGCGTTGTACAAGAATCTCACGCATCTGCACCTGTGGCAGATCAGCGATCTGGAGCAATTGCCCAAGCTGCCCAACGGTTTGCTGTGTCTGGATGTGCGGGGCTGCGAGCAACTTCGGTCGCTTCCTTCACTTCCCGATACGGTCGAGGACTTGGACGTCGCGGGATGCAAGCAACTTGCTCAGCTTTCTAACGCGCCGAAGTCCCTTCGTCGCCTCTATCTCAATGGCTGCATCGCATTGGAAGAGGATCTGCTGAGCGCGTTCTGGTTGGAACTGGCGCGCATCCAGGCTGACTCGCACCTCGCCGAATTCGAAGCCGCTCGCTGTCCGGCCGTGACCTCGCTCCGACGTATCCCACGCTCGGTAACTCGCTTGGTCCTGCAAGGATGCGAGAACCTTCGCGACGTCCGCAACCTGCACGAATTCCCACAGCTGAGACATCTCAATCTATCCGACTGTTCCAGCGTGAAGGACATTCCCGGCGTTCCAGATCGGCTGCAGTATGTCCAGCTGCATGGTAGCGACCAGCTCAAACAATTCATGGGGCAAGATATCGGGCCTTTCGATCGTGGTACGGCCGAGCGGCCAAATGTTGCCAAGACGTTGTACAGCCGGCGGAAATTCGGCAACGAACTTACCACCTCGGCCCACGCGAAACTGTTGCTGTTGGGCGATGGCCGCGTGGGCAAAAGCACGCTGGCCAAACGCTTGCAGTGGGACTGCTTGTCGGCGGGCCAACAAGCCGATCCGCAATTCGCGCATCTGAAACCGCGCGTCGACGAAAAGTTCACTCATAAGGTTCGTTTCAGTCTTTGGAAGACACCGTTGCGATTAAACGAAGAAACTGCGAATCGGTTGAACGAGCAAGCCGCAAGTGCAGGGGTTCCAGTGCCGCCATGCAGGGACGATCATTCCATCGACGGTTCGATCCGCATCTGGGATTTTGGCGGGCAGGAGATTTACCACCAGACGCATCGTCTGTTCGTGGCTGAAGGGTCGGTGTTCCTGATCCTTTGGATGGAGAAAGAGGTTGATTGGGACCAGCTGCTGAAGGAGAAGCCCAAACACGGGATTACCGACGACGAGTGGCGGGAATGGAACCGGGCACGGTCGCTGGACTATTGGATCGACTATGTCCGATCCATGCGGCGGAACGCGAAGATTGCGCTGGTTTGCACCCGCGTTCCGAACGGGCAACCACATCCGCCGTGGACCGCTCGCGCTCCGAAACACGGACAGGAAGATCTGCGCTGCTTTTACATCGACAGCCTCGAACATGCCTGCCCGGCGAATCCCGACTACCAGAAGCTGGTGGACTTCATTCGGCAGGCCTGCGGCGCGGAAGCAAGCCGCATTGGAATTCTGCAACCCACCTACTACTCGGAAGTCGCCGACTACGTCGATGAGTTGCTGCAAGAGAACGATCAGGCTCGCCACGATCCGATGAAAAAGCCAAAACACCTGTCAGTCCCTGCCGCGGCCTGGCAGCAGGACTTGGTTCGCAGGCACGCCACATCGGGCCGTAGCGAACATGAACTGGATGCCGACGATGTCGGAACGATCACCGGCTATCTGCACGATGCGGGAAACATCTTTCAGCTGGGCGATCCGTCGAATCCCGCGATCTTGATCGATCAGGAGTGGGCCACGGATTTGATCTATAAGATCCTGCGGCCGACGGATGACGAAGAGTTCTCGTTATTCAATGTGATCCGCGCTGGCGGAGGGTATTTTGACGCGTCGGTCCTGGTGGGCGATTCGCAGTGGCAATCGCTGCGGAGCGATGCCGAGCGGCAGCAAATACTGTCCTTCATGGAGCAGTGCGGCATCATCGTCCGCTTGCTCTCGCGCCGGGACAGCCGCGATGCGAAAGATCATTATCTGGCCACCGAAAAGTGGCTTCTCCCGGAATACGCTGGTGAACTCGAGCAGCGGTGTGAGTCGATCTTTCGCCGTGTCCAAAGTCGGGCCGAGGGAAGTTTGCATGAAGACTTCTCTTTTCAGCAGCATCCAATCAACGAATTCCAGTTCCGCACGCTGATGGCCCATCTGGGAAATCTCCTCGGCACGCGCGCGACCTGGTTCCGCAATGGCTTACAGGCGGTCGATGATCTGCACGACCCAGCCTGGTGTTTTCAGGTTCGTTGGCGTCCGTCGGATGCAGCCGGATTCTTCGGTGATGTAATCGCTTCGCTGACCACCGCTCCCGCGAACCTGGACGACTTGGCTGGGCAGGTGGAAACGGTCTTTGCGTCGGACGCCAGCCCATTCGCACGGCACATGAAATCCCTGCATCGCGAAACGCGTAGCCCCGACGACCCAGCCCATTGCATTTTTCGGGATGTGAAAGATTCCGACTTCGATGTTGCCATCTCCAGCAGCGGTGCGGATGAGACGATCGTGCGACCGTTGGTCGATGCATTAAAAGCCGCCGGGATTCGCGTCTTGTGGTATCGGTTGCCGGAATGTCGCATCGAAGAAATGGCCAAGGTTAAGCAATTCATGGATGCACTTCGCCAGCCGCCCTGCATCTTGCTGTTTCTTTCGGATGCGTATTTGAAAAACGACCCGGAAAACAACTGGTACTGTGTCTGGGAACTCGCCGACGCCATCTTGCAGCTCGAGACCGGCAAACGATCCGAGCGGCAGACGCTCGTCGCGTATGCAGACGGTGGGCACCTGAGTTGCAAAAACCTCGATAGCGTTGCGGAAGAGGTGATGAAAAGTATGGGGCACCATTTCCGAAACCTCTTCAACAGCAAAGTAGACAAAGACACGTCGAATAGGCATACGTTCAACTACTATTCGGACTGGTCGAAGCACTTCTACGACGCAGCGGACCGCATCGGTAACTTCTTTCACCGACGTGGGACGCCAGGCACGTTTTCAACCTATAAACTTACGGAAGACGGGCAGTACGACTTCTCCGATATCGTTCGCGAGGTGAACGAAGTTGGAAAGGCCGGACATGGCGGCTGACCGACCTTACCAGACGATCAACCCGTTCCTGCAAACGCCCGGTTGGACAAGAGCTTTGAAAACTGCGGATCTGACCGTCTGGCTGGCGGAAGGCGTGCCGCTGCCGTTCCAGGAAATTCCCGCGGGTGAATTCTGGATGGGCTCGCGCGGATACGCTTCGGATGAAGAGCCGCGGCATTTGGTCCGCATCACGCGGCCGTTCTACTTGAGTTCGTTCCCCGTCACACAACACCAGTGGCGCGCCGTCGCCGCACGGTTCGAGGATGAAGGTTTGGAGGCGAAGCCAAGTCATTTCGCCGGCGAACTTCATCCGGTCGAGCAAGTCTCGTGGAATGATGCCACGCAGTGGTGCCGAGTGTTGCAAACCAGCGACTTGCTGGCCAACTTGCGCGACCGGCGAGGGAACCCGGTTGCCAACCCGCAAGTCGGTTTGCCCAACGAGGCGCAATGGGAATACGCCTGCCGAGCCGGAACGGAAGTGTTCGACAAAATTGTAAAACTCGCGCTGTGCGCCGGTCTCCTGACCCTGCACATTGTGGTTACGGCGATCTCGCCCAAAAGACCACGCAAATCAGGCACCACGCGATAGCGTGCGGTTCTCTCGAAGTTCACGAGAACCGCAGGCTATTGCCAAGCGGCTGATGAATAATCCCGGCTATTCAATCAACTTGCCATCAACGCTCAGGATTTGCGAGTTCGTCAACGCGTCCCCGAACCGTTCGAAGTCGTGAAACTTCCAGACGACCTTTTTGTCGCGAGTGACTTCGATCAGCTGCGGGTTGTCGGGGCTGGCGTGGCAGTTGCCGATGACGATGTTGCCGCTGGGCAGGACTTGCAGCGTCGTGACCCACGCCAACTGAATGCCCGGCAAGTCGTTCTGATGCAGGCTCCACACGATCTCCCGCTCCGGCGTCACTTCGATCACGGCATGTCCGTTGCCGGTGCCGATCAGCGTATTGCCGTTCGCCAATCGCAAAGCCGAGAAGCATTGGTTGCCGAACGCTTCGACGCCGTGTCCCGGCCGCGGCTCCTTGCCGAACAAGGGGACTTCGTACTGCCAGACGACTTTGCCAGCACCGTCGTATTCCCGCACCGCCCCGTCTCCCTCGTGACAAACCAGGTAGTGGCCGTTGTCGAGCTTTCGCGCCAGCCGCGTGTCGCGATGCGGATGTGGATGGTCGATGTGCAGCTTGATCTCCTTGACGATCTTGCCTTTCGAATCCACTTCGATGATCCGACCGCGTCCCGATTCCGCGATCATCGTGTTGCCGTCAGCCAGCCGCTGGAACGCATGAATCTCGATCTGGCGGTCCTCGTTGCCGGGCGACTGCTTGGCATCGTACTGCCAGACGATCTTCTTGCTGTCTCGTTCCAACTCGATGACATGTGTCCAGGAGTCCTGAAACAGCAGGTTGCCATTCGCCAAGACGTGCAGATCATGCAGCCGGCCGATTGGATGTTCCCACTCGGTTGCTCCCTGCTCGTCGATGATCGCGACGCGCTGCTTCGACGAATCGGCGGCGATGAACCTGCGAGTTGCCGCGTCGACTTGCTGCGGAGAAGTCGCCAGCGCGAGGGCAAAGCAGGCCAACACGTGAAAGAGTTTGGGATCATTCATGGACAGTTCCTAGCCAAGTAGGTCACTTCCGCCGGAAGTGACCTCTCCGACACAGCGTTGTTTGCAGGTGCGGCACGGTCACGCTCGGCGAGCGTGACCTACTTAGCACCGTTCGAGGAATTAGTGAGCGGAATGGCGCTAGCCACCGGTTCTTCGTGCGCCGTGAAATATCGGCGGCTAGCGCCGTGCCGCTCACCTGAATTCGGACAGGCATTTCTCGAACGGTCCTTAACGCAGCCTCTTATCCGCCAAAGTCTTATCCGCCAAAGTCACGATTGAGCGGTTCCCGAGTATCCTACGAACGGGGACACAACACAAGCCTTGCCGCTGTTGTGCTTGTCTCTCCTGTTGAGTGCAATTGAAGTTGGATAGACTTCAGTGGATTCCCGATCAAGGAGACCGTTCATGCAACTTGGATTCGTTAGCGCCATTCTGCCTGACTTGTCACTTCGCGAAGTGTTCGAGACGGCTAGACTGTTCGGCTACGACTGTGTCGAGGTCATGTGTTGGCCGCAGGGGAAGGCCGAACGCCGCTATGCCGGCATTACGCATATCGAAGTTGAAGATTTTACTTTGGCCAAGGCCGGCGAGGTCAACGAACTGGCAAGCGAGTTGGGGGTCGCGATCAGCGGCTTGGGCTACTATCCCAATCCGCTTTGTCCCGACCAGCAAGAGGGCGCCAAGTACGCCGAGCACATTCGGCACGTCATCGCCGCCGCCAAGCTCCTCGGAGTGAACCAGATAAATACCTTCATCGGGCGCGATTGGACTCGTTCGGTCGACGACAACTGGCCGCGGTTCCTGGAGGTCTGGAAGCCGTTGATCGCATTCGCCGAGCAGCAAGGAGTCCGCGTCGGCATCGAGAACTGCCCGATGTACTTTACCCGCGACGAGTGGCCGGGCGGTAAGAATCTGGCCACGACGCCAAAGATTTGGCGGCGGATGTTCGAGGACATTCCAAGCGATAACTTCGGCTTGAACTACGATCCGTCACACATGGTGTGGCAGCAGATGGATTACCTTGCTCCGCTACGGGACTTCACCGACAAGCTGTTTCACGTTCACGCCAAAGACGTGCGCGTGGATCGCCATCGGCTGGATCAAGTTGGCATCATGGCTCATCCGTTGGAGTATCATTCGCCGAAGCTGCCGGGACTTGGTGACGTACACTGGGGGAGTTTCTTCTCCGTCTTGAATGATGTGGGCTATCGCGGCCCGGTGTGCGTCGAAGTCGAAGACCGGGCTTACGAAGACTCGCTCGCCTCGCGCAAGGCGTCGTTGGCTCAAAGTGCCAATTATCTCCGGCAGTTTGTGGCGCGGCAGGATGGCCTGGATTAAACAATACGGTTGATACACGCGGGAACGAATCATGGACTACAGCTACACAGACATCTCGAAAATGATCGATCACTCGCTACTGATGCCCACAATGACCGTGCCCGATCTGGAAGCGGGGTGCCGACTGGCGCTGGCCTACGACACCGGCAGCGTTTGCATCATGCCGTATTACTTGAAACGGTGCGCGGAGATTCTCAGGGGCAGCACCGTCAACGCGAGCACGACGATCGGCTTTCCGCACGGCGTCCAGACGACGGCGATCAAACGAGCCGAGGCGGAGCGAGCCGTTGCCGACGGCTGCCAGGAGCTGGACATGGTGGTCAACATCTCGCAGGTGTTGAGCGGCGATTGGGACGACGTTCGCGCCGACATCAAAGCCGTGATCGACGTCGCTCACGGGGCGGGTCAGAAGGTGAAGGTCATCTTCGAGAACTGCTATTTGAACGAGGAGCAGAAAGTGCGTCTCTGTCAGATCTGCGGCGAACTGAATGCCGACTGGGTGAAGACATCGACCGGTTACGGGACCGGCGGGGCGACGGTCGAAGATTTGAAATTGATGCGCAAGCATTCGCCGCCGCGCGTGCAAGTCAAGGCGGCGGGCGGCATACGCGACCTGGACACCGTCCTCACCGTCCGCGCGCTGGGCGTCTCGCGGATCGGAGCCAGCCGCACCAAGGAAATGCTCGACGAATGTCGCCGCCGACTAGGGCTCGCGCCGATCGAATTTTCGGCCGGATCGCCCAGCGATGGCTATTAAGAAACTGTGTTGTTACTACTTCCCGATTTCCGTAGTGGTGGCTTCCAGCCGC
>JAQBZB010000450.1 GCA_027622275.1 Planctomycetota bacterium
AGGTTGGAATACCGATTATCTTGCCCGAGTCCTTGGACTACAAAAGACTTAGTGTGCGTTTGCCGTGCCATCGCACTCGCGTTCACGGCGGACAACCGGGATGTCTTCGACGGACAGTATCGGTTTACCGGCGGGAGCGTGATCGCTTTGATCCGCCATTGTGCTGACCACGCCTTGGAATTTGCGCCTCCGCAGGCTGATGACAAGGCGACTTACCGGACGCTGTTCGCGGATCTCCGCCAAGTGTACCTTCACTTTCACCCGAACGAAGTTTCCGAGTAACAGGTTCCGCAACTTGCCATGCCCGTTGAAATCACGATTCTTTCCGGCCAGCGGCAGGGTGAACGCATCGAGTTGGCGGACAGCGCGTTCGAAGTCGGCGATCTCCCCACGGATGCCGTCCATTTTGACGCGGCCACGGACCCGGAGATAACAGGGCACCGTGCATCGCTGCGGCTGGAAGACGGCGGCTGGCGGATTCGCAGCACGGGCGCTTTGCCGATCATTCTCAACCACGATCCCATCGAGCGGCCTCACGCGCTGCGTTCCGGCGACATCGTCCGCATGTCGGAAAACGGCCCGGACTTTTCCTTTGCGTTGATCAATCGGCTGAGCCCTAGTCCAAAAGTGAATCCGGTCGCAGCAGCGCCAGCCACGTCCGCGCCGAGACCCACCGCAGCGTCCTCGGCGTCCGATCAGAGTCTAGAGAGCGAGCCTCGCTCAACCAAGCTCTCGACGGCAGCCATTGCCACTGTGCTAGTGACTGTCTGCGTGGCCTTGTTCGCCGTCATCTTCATGCGTCCCGGCGGCTCGGATGTGAAAACTTCGCAACCGCCGAGTTTGGCTCCTGCTCCGGATTCTTCCGTCGATGAAGGCCAGGAGTTGCTCTCGGTTCCGAAGGTGCATAACGGGGAAGGACTCGCTGGGCCCTCGTTTTCCTTGCCCGCCGAAAGTCCGGCAGGAATGCAGATCGATCGCGAGACGGTCGAGCCGGGCGTCACGGCAGTAAATCCCGATCAGTGGGAGATCGCGGCCGATCAAGTGCGACAGAGCCTCTATCTGGTTGGTGTTCAACCACCGGATTCACAGACGATGCTGCCGCTGGGCACCGCGTGTGCGATCGATGCGGATACGTTGTTGACTAGCGCCACTGTGGCCGCAGGTCTGGAAGAAGGGCGGCGACGGGAATGGAAAGTCGTCGCGGTCAATGCGACGAAGCTGCACGATTTCCAAGCCGGCCTGCTGGAAATCACGGACCTCAAGGCGCACATCGGCTGGGTGAAGTCGGAAGACCCGGAAACTCAGCTCTTTTTTGATCTCGGCTTGCTGAAGGTAGCGGGAAGCTTCGAGACAAGTTGCCAGCTTGCGACCGCAGAGTCGTTGGCGGAATTAGCCGCCCAGCCGCAATCGCTCGGCTGTCTCGGGTTTGAGCTGACTGGCGGTCCGCTGACTCGCTTCGATCCACCCACGGCGGAATTGAAACGCGTCGAGCTTTATTCCGTGATCGCTTTGCCGGATGCCGACGGAGCTGCCGCCGACGCGCCTCCGCTGCTCCAATTGTCCGGCGAACTGCCCGCCAATCCGTTCGGCAGCCCCATCTTCACCCGCGACGGCAAGGTCGTCGGCGTCTACGCGGTGCGGGCCTCGTTGCCCGCAGACGCAGAGCCTCAACACATCCATTACGCACCCGTCGTGACATTGGTGTCCGCGTGGCTCGCGGGCGAAGGGCAGAATCATTGGATCAAACCGGAACCAGCACCGACGCCGCCACCCAGCAACGAGTCCAACTAACGTCATGATTACCACGAAACAAGCGGGCAGTCCCGCTCCCCAACCACCGATCGGGATCGACCTCGGCACGACTTACTCGGCGATCGCTTACCTGGATGAGGCCGGCAGGCCGATGACACTGAAAAACAGTCTCGGCGACCTGCTCACTCCCAGCGCGGTCTTGGTCGACCAACACGAGATCGTCGTCGGGCGAGAAGCGTTGAAAGCCTCGGCCGTCGAACCCGCGTCGTACGCGGAATGCTTCAAGCGGGACGTTGGGACGGTTGTCTATCGGCGCGAAGTGCGCGGCGTCCAAGTGCCGCCGGAAGTCTTGAGCGCCTTCGTCTTGGAACAATTGAAACGCGATGCCGAACAACGGCTCGGCCCGATCAAGCAAGTCGTGATCACCGTGCCCGCGTTCTTCGATGAATCGCGGCGCAAGGCGACGCAGGACGCAGGCCGATTGGCCGGTCTGGAGGTCCTGGACATCATCAACGAACCGACCGCCGCCGCCGTCGCCTACGGGCACCAACACGGTTTTTTGCGGCGCGACGCCGCCGGTGAGGTGGCGAAACGCGATCCAATGACCGTGCTGGTCTATGACCTCGGTGGCGGCACGTTTGACGTCACGATCCTGGAGATCAAAGGGACGCAATTCCGGGCGATTGCCACGGACGGCGATGTGCAAATGGGCGGGAAGGATTTTGACGAGCGGATCGTCGACCATCTGGCGGAACAATTCATCCGCCAGCACGGTGCCGACCCGCGCAGCGATCCGCAAGATGCAGCGCAGCTTTGGCTGGATGCCCAGGAACTCAAACACACACTGTCGCAACGTAGTTCGACCCACGTTGTCGTCTTTCACGCCGGAGTCCGCACGCGCGTGGAGATCACGAGGCAACAGTTTGAAGAGATGACACGTGATCTGCTGGAGCGGACGGAGACAACCACGTCGATCGTCGTCAAGGAAGCGGGGCTCGGCTGGCCGCAAATCGATCGAGTGCTGCTGGTCGGTGGTTCGAGCCGCATGCCGATGATTGCTGAAATGCTCGAGCGGGTAACAGGGAAAGCTCCCGATCGTTCGGCGTCGCCGGACGAAGCCATTGCCCACGGAGCCGCCTTGTACGCCGGGATGTTGATGCAGCGGGGCGATGATTCGCAAGCCATCGCCTGCCAACTGATCAACGTCAACTCGCACAGTCTCGGCGTCATCGGCGTCGACACCAAGACTCGCGAACGCGTGAACGCGATCCTCGTCCCGAAGAACACCCCGCTGCCGTATCGCACGCGGTGGATCTTTCAAACGGCCAAGCCCGATCAGCGAAACGTCAAGGTCTCGGTGCTCGAAGGCGAGAGCCATCGTCCCGAGGAGTGTATCCCACTGGGCGAGTGTGTCGTCCGGGATTTGCCGCCGGGGTTGCCGAACGGGAGCAAGATCGAAGTCATCTACAGCTACGCGGCCAACGGTCGCATTGCGGTCTCCGCCCGCGTCCCCGAGACTCGCCAGTCCGCTCACGTCGAGATTCGGCGAGACAACGCGCACGATTTAGAGGACTTAGACACCTGGCGTGCGCGCTTACTCGGCAAGGAGGAGAAGCCGCCCGCAGGCTTCGCCCCCGACGCGACAGCTCCGATCAACAAGAACGATCGCGGCAGTCTGCTGCGTCGACTCGACGGTCTCTACATCCAGATCGGCTACGCCGCGGTCGGCAAAGCAACTCCCGAGCCCTTACAGCGCAGCCAGGCCGCCGCGCAAAAAGCCACCGCCGCCTACCGCGCCGCCAAAACCGCCTTCAACCACGCCGAGCAAGCGTGCAAGAACGCCAGTGGCCTCAGCGACAAGGTCCAAACCAGCTCCCTTCTCGCCGCTGCCAGAACCCGCTTCGACCAATACCGCACACAGGCCAATTTTGCTTGCCTGGTGTTAGGTCGCGACTGCGTCAAAGCTGGCTTTCAGCCGGCGGGAACTGCAGAACAACTCAAGGAGGTTTCAGCCCTCCGTGCGGCTCTGGGACAATGAGTTCCACTCTCGCTTTATAACTTGTGCGGGCCTGAGTAAGACGTTTTCGGTAGCCACGCTCGCCAGAGCGTGGGAGGTGGCGCCGATGTTCCCATGCTCTGGCCAGCGTGGCTACTAGAAACCAGCAAAAGTCTCATCAAGACCGCACGTGGTTTTGCTGCGAGTCCGCTTGGCGTACTGACGACTCAGCAACCTGTCGGAACTCCGGGCGCGAGCTTTGCCGAGAAGCACTGCTCAATAAAGGATAATCTCGCACCCGGACAAGCGTTTTTTCAACATCGCCAACCCCTCTGAAGTAATCTCTGTCTTGTTCAGCGATAGTTTTTGTAGGTGGGGAAATCGTGTCACGTGCTGGATGATACTGTCTGTATACTTCTTACCGCTCAAGTGTACCTCGGTGACACGATCGTAGTACTGAAAGCCGCATCGTCTCAAAGGTGTTTCGAACCAGGAGAGACCTCGATAAGTGACCGACACGCGGCACTCGGTGTTGGACGGTCAGCGGTATGATGGAATGGGTAGCCGTCGCGGCGCGGCCGTTGTCCAGTTCGCCGTAATCGGAAGGCTCCAAACGTTCGTATCGGGAACTGCCGAATACGCGATGAACTGCCGTTGCGGCTGTGTCACCTGACGTGAACCAGGAATGTGCGACAAGGCATCGGCTTCTTGCCGGTAAGCCTGCATGGGGCGGGCGACGAACGCGGCAACAGCGGCCAGCACGCTCATCGTGATGAACAGCGTGCGGAGGCGGAATCTGAGCAGTGGTCGTAGCATCGACATCCGCTCAGTACGCGGCACGTCTTGCACTGGTTCAGACCGACCAACAGAAAGAGTGATAAGTCATAGGAAATCTGATTTCCACGGACAGAACTGAGTCTAGAAGGAGGAAATGGTAATTCAAGGGAGAAAGGAATGTGTCGATGTCGACGTATGTCAGCTCCTGGGGCTCAGCCACGGTGCGAAAAGACCCAGCGAGCAAGCACCTGTGGAGCGTTCACATGCGTGACTCCACGGACATGTCATCACTTGTGTCCAATTGGTGGGGCTCCGCGGTGCCACAATCGTTCCGCTCTTCTGGTACTTGAGTTCGAGTTCAAATTGCCATCGTCGATCCAGATCATACGCACTTGCCTTGATACCAGACACACGTCGATCTCAATTCTTTAGGGCCAACGGCTCAGTAGTTTGCCTAGCCCAGCCCAACGGGCTGGGTTGGCGTTCAAACGGTAAGGTGAGGGCCAACGGCCCGGTCGTTTGCCGACGACTGTCTCGTTTCAAATGACCGGGCCGTTGGCCCTCACGATTCATTTTTCTCCGTGTCCCAGCCCGTTGGGCTGGGCTAGGCAAATGTCCGGGGCTTTGCCCCTAGAATTCGATCGCTGACTCGGGAACCGACTCACGAATAACAACGAGACCTCGTTTTAGGTG
>JAQBZB010000087.1 GCA_027622275.1 Planctomycetota bacterium
CGAGCCTTTCCCCGTCTGGCTCGGCAGGAGCCTCGCCCTGCGCGAAACTCAAATCGGGAAGTTGTTGATGATCGGTTTCTTAACGCACGAACGTGACTACGCCGGTGTGGTGAAACGTCTTTTTCATTCGTGCTCTCGATTCGCCCCGGGGCCGCGAGTGTTCACAGTAGGACAACTTGGTTGGTGGCCGCGGATTGTTCGGCGGCCAGGCAGGCAGCCACTGCGGCCCGCGATTCTTCGGGGCGGATCACTTCAGGCTTGCGGCCCTCGGTCACGCAGCGCAGGAAATAGGCCCACTCCTCGCGCAACGCGCCGCTCCGCACTCCGTGGATCAGCGGCCAGTAGGTGGTGTCGGTATAACGAACCTGCTCGCTGTCCACGACCAGCAGGTTGGGCGTGGTGTCGTGGATCGAGATCGAGCCGGTGGTGCCGACGATCTCCATTCTTTCATCGATCTGCATGGGCGAGCGCTCCGGCAACGCCCAGTTGTTTTCGTTGATCGCGATCGCGCCGCTGTCGAAGCGGTACATGGTCATGCCGATGTCCGGGTACTTCAGGTCGCGCACGCGCGTCGTCTGGGCATAGGCCGAAATGATTTTCGCGCCGGTGAACCACAGCATCAGATCGGTGTCGTGGACGCCGTCGCCGATGATGGGACCGATCTTGTCCAGCACGCCGGCAGTGATCCACGTCGGCAGATTTCGGCGAGCGTAAATCGCGACGATCTTGCCGATTCGCCCCGCGTCGATCTCCTGTTTGGCCGCGACATAGCGCGGGTTGAAGCGGCAAACGTGTCCCACCATCAAGCTGCCTCGCGCGCGGCTGGCCGCTTCGATGATCCGGTCGCAGTCGGCCACCGTCGACGCCATCGGCTTCTCCAGGAACACGTGCTTGCCCGCCTCCAGCGCCGCCAAGGTCGGCTCGACATGCTGGTCCCACATCGTCACGACGCTCACCACGTCGATCTCCGGATCGGCCAGCATCTCGCGGTAGTCGGTATACGCCCGCGGCACGTTGAACGCCGCGCGAATCTCAGCCAGACGCGCGGGTGTACGAGTGCAGACGGCCGCCAAATGGGCTTCGGGCAAACCGGCCAGCACTTCGCAATGCTTCTCCCCGAACCAGCCCAGCCCGATGACTCCGATGTTGATCCGCCGCATCATCTTGGCTTCTATCTTCAACTCAGCACTCCCCACACCAGTTCGCCGCCGCGAGCGAGAATGCTGAGCATGACAATTGACTCCAATGAGTAGCAGCTTCGGCAGTAGTAGGCACACCCCCACCTTCGCTACAAAGTTCATTGAGTTTAGCCAACCCCGGGCTACAATCAATCGCAACGAGACCAAACTACCACGGAGTCCTGGCACCGACACACCAGAATGATTGACCTCTCGCAATCGCCATCGGCCTCGCCGTTAGTTCACACCGTGGCGACAGAGCCAGGCACGGCGTGGGCGAAAGATGCCGCCGTGGCGATCGAAGCTCCGCCGGATGCGGATGCCGATCCGCGACCTGAAGCGCGATGGTCGCGACCAGTGTGCCCCGCCGGGCTCCGGCGGGAGCTGATGTAACTTGAATAGAGAGATCCGGTGGAGAGCTGAGTTCAGTAAAGTAATGAGTAAAGACAGATGAGCAAAGAAAGACAGACCCGCCGGAGCCCGGCGGGCCACACTACGTGATCATATTTGGAGAAAGATATGTCTGACCAACCCGTCTTTCAGACATTTGATCCGGCTGCGGATGTCGAGATCACCTATCGTGATCTACCCCATTGGTTCCAGCCGGGAGTCGCCATCTTCGTGACGTTTCGTACGTTCGATTCGATGCCGCAGTCGGCACTTGATCTTTGGGAACGCGAGCAGTTGGACTGGTTGGCTCGGCAGGGCATCACGGTCTCAGCGAAAGAACTGCGGGACGCTGGGGCCCGGTTTATCGAACGGCTCCCCGAGGCATTGCGTACGCCGTTTCAAAAGGTCCGCGATCGTGGTTGGCACGAGCGGCTCGACATGGGGCACGGAGAGTGTTTGCTGCGGAACCCGGTTGTTGCGGAAATGGTCGCGGAGAGCATCGAGAAGTTTGACGCGAACCGTTACGATCTTGATTGCTTCATCGTGATGCCGAACCACGTGCATGTGCTGTTGCAGTGTCGGCCAGGGTGGACCTTACGCCGAGTCGCCAACACTTGGCTCGATTTCACGGCACGACGGATCAACAAGTCACTCGGCCGATCCGGCCATTTTTGGCAGAGCGAGCCGTTTGATCATCTCGTCCGTAGCGTCGAGCAATTCGATTACCTGCGCCGCTACATCCGGGACAACCCGAAGAAAGCGGGGCTTAAGCCCGGTGAGCTCCTGTATCGGTCCAAGAGTGGCCCGCCGGGCTCCGGTGGGAAAGGGAGCTAATTCAATGAAACAAGAAGAAAATTGGACGACCCGCCGGAGCCCGGCGGGCCACACTGGAGGCAACCCCATGTTTTGCTACATCGCGGCGCTCGCTTTTTCCAAGGGCCGGTTGGCCCGAATCATCGCGATCTTGTTACTGAGTCACATCGGCAACTCCACGGCGATCGCGGAAGAGACGAAACGATATGTCGTCGTCGACAAACAAGGAAAGAAGCCGGCTCCGGTGGTCGCCATCGACAATGTCTGTGCCTGGCCGAACCTGACGCTGCTGCGGGACGGCACGATCATCGTGACGATCCACAATCAGCCCAGCCATCTGAAGGTTCCCGGCGATGTCGAATGCTGGGCCAGTACGGATCGCGGAGCCACTTGGACCAAGCGTGGAATCAGCGCCCCGCGCGACGACGAGAAAGCGGCTCGCGGGATGTTTGCAGCAGGGGTGGCGAACAGCGGCGAGCTGATCGTCATCTCAACCGGGCACACAGATCCAGTCGCCCCGGATCGAGGTCAAATCGTTCCGACCTGGGTCAGCCGCTCGAATGACGGCGGCAAGTCGTGGGCCATCGACAAAGACCGTTTCCCCAAAGGCCCCGGAAATCGACCACTCAACCCGTTCGGCGACATCCTGCCTGGAGCGGATGGGAACTTGCGCGTAGCTGCCTATGACTCCAACCGCACGTTCATCTTCACCAGTCGCGATAACGGCATCACGTGGGCTGAACCGGCGATCCTGTCGAAGGAGAAACCGAGCGACGAAACTGCCTTGTTTCATGTGGGTGATGGAAAGTGGCTGGCCGCAGCCCGCAGCACGGGCCTCGATCTCTATGCGTCCGAGGACGACGCCGCGACTTGGACGCACCGCATGCGGCTAACGGCCAACGCCGAGATTCCTGGCCACATCACTCGGATCAAGAGCGGGCTGTTGCTCTCCTATGGCAATCGCAATTCGCCTCAAGGCGTCAATGTTCGGTTTGGAAACGATGACGGAACGACTTGGAGCGAGCCGTTCCGCGTCCTGGATTGCACGGGCGACATTGGCTATCCCAGTTCGATTCAACTTCCGGACGGGCAAGTGCTCACAGCCTACTATGCACAGCGCATCGCCGATCATGACAGATATCACATGGGCGTTGTCGTGTGGGACCCGGAGTTGACTCGGAATTAATCCGAACACACTGCCGGTTCTCCGCTTTCAGGGCGACGGGAAGCAGATAGACTAGGGACCGGCAATCAGTTCTGATTCTTCATCAGTTCCAGCATCGACTCGCCAAATCCCTTGCCGATGCGGTTGAACCAGATCGCGCTGCCGAAGTAATGGTAGGGCCGGTCCGAGCCAACCTTTTGCCACTCCTCGAAATGTTTTTGCCAATCGGGAAACAAACGCTCGGCCTCTTTGTCCACCAACACGTCCGTGCGGATCGTCTTGACGTTGCCCTTGAATTCAGGGACGTCGTTCATCGCCAGCTGAGCGTTCTGGACTTGCAACATCCCGCCCTGAGCGGGCTCCGAACCGTTCTGCCCCAGCGTGCCGATCACGAACGGCAACTTCGGGACCTTCAGGTCTGTGCGGACGTCGTTGATGAAGTGCTTCATGTTGGCTTCGTATTCGACGGGGGCCGCTTCGCCGAACATGTCGTTGAAACCCTGGAACCAGACGAACCCCGCCAATTCAAGTTTCTTGCCTTGGAGCGCGGGGAACATCGTCTCGTAATTGTCGAACGTCTCTTGGACTTCGCTCATCATGTTGCGATAGGACGAGCCGTAGGGCGCTTTGATATCGTCCATCGTCGGCAAAGGGTCGTTCTTTTTGTTCTTCTCGTTATTGTTCTTGACACGTTGCTGCGCCTGCTCCAGCTCTTTCCGCAGGTCCGCGTCGCTGGGCAGGCCGGCACTGGGCGAGCGGAATTTCTGGTACAGCGAATGTCCGCCCCACGCCGCCTTGATCAGCAGCACCGGCTCGTCAAAGTGGTCACCCATGACGTTGCCGAACTCCAATTCGGCACCGGTCTTGTTCGGCGACCCGTAGCCGATCGTCAGCCCGCCGCTGCGCTCCAGGAACTTGATGAACACGTCATCGCGGACGATCCACTCGTCGCCCTTGCGAAGGTGAGCAAACAAGTCCTTGGTCTTCGGGTCGGTGGCCTGATGCTCGAGCAGCGTATTTGCGGCCTTGCCTTCCATGTTGGACTGGCCCGCCAGGATGAACACTTTCACGGAGTTGTTGCCGGACTGCTGCGCAACGACCGACGACGAGCCGAGCAGCAACAAACACCCGGCCAAGACGATAGCGGACCAAGATCGCATCATGGAAAGAACTCCTCGGTGGTTGGGATTGAGATTAGCCCGGATTATTCATCAGCCGCCTGGCGATAGCCAGCGGTTCTTGTGAACTTCGAGAGAACCGCACGCTAGCGCGTGGCGGCTGATTTGCGCGGTGTTTTGGGCAAGATAGCCGTTACTCCGCTTACAAACCAGTGTTTTGAAGAAGGTTGTCCGGTTCATGGATAATGCCGGTTAGCGTTTTACTGTGACGCATGCGCGCCGCACGCGCACGTGTCAGAGTCGATGTATAGCCGCAAGCAACAATTCATGGTTACACGAAAACCTCCGCCAGCGTGACCAGGCGGCTCTTTTCTTGGAGCGATCTGGCGGCGGCGTGGACGATGGCGGTTACCTCCAGAATCTCCTGGTGCGAATTCGGCTCCTTGCCTGTCCGCAGCATTTGGCGAAAGGCGTCGGCCATGCGGACCATCTCGTACAGATGGCCATACGCAAAGTCCCCTTCGATCGACGGCGTGAACGTGTAAAGCTTCTTCTTGAAGTACACGTCTGTGCGGTTGTACTCGAACTTCTCGAACGGCTGGCCGTACCAGACGTGGCAGGGGTAACGGTCCGGGTAAGTGATTAGCGCGTGGCAAGTGTCTTTGTACTCGTACATACTCACCGCGTCGACGCCGGCCCCCATCAGCGTCATCACCGTCCAGACCGGATGCTGGCCATAGATCATCCAACCGTCCAACTGGTAACGACTGTGCAGCCGCGCCGATACATGCTCGATGTCGCCGAATTCGCCCGCATCGCGCATTCGCAACGCGGCTTCCATGCCCCATTCGTAGTTGAAGATGCTGCCCGACATCAAAGGAGCATTGTGCTCGCGGGCGAATTCCAGAATCTTCTTCGTCCCTGCCACCGTCCCGCCGATCGGCTTGTCGCAAAACGTGGGCAAGCCGCGCGCCAGCCCCGGCGCGACGAGATCGAAATGGTCTTCACCTTTGCCCGAGGCATCGCCCATCCAGATCGCGTCCACTTCCTGGACCATCTGTTCGAGGTCGGTGGCGACCTGCACGCCGGGGAACACTTCCGCAAACGGCCCGGCGACGCTCGGGTCCGCGTCATAATAATGCGTGATCTTCGTATCTGGAAACGGCAGCATGTCGAAGTGAAACTTTGGATTGCGATACACCTTCTGCCAGCTATCGACGACCTGCGGATAGTGTTTCTTCAGCGCGTCGAAATCACAGGTCGGATGCAGGTACTGCGCAAAGTGCCACGTGTGGCCGTTCCGCGTTTGTGGCTTGCCGTTGATCGCCGCGGAGATCACGCCGATGCGAAACGTCTTGTTCTCGGCGGCAGTCACGAACGACGGCAAAGACCCGGTCGCAACCGCTCCACCGGTGAGTTTCAGGAGATCGCGTCGAGTAATTGGATGATTTGTCACGTTCAATCCTATCTTAGTAATCCGGGAGTGTGATGTTATTTTGCGCACAATGTAGACGGCACACTCCGTGTGCCGTCTACAATTTGGCGGCTACGGATCGCGCTAAGGAACGAGGGCTAATAATCAGAGATCGAACCATCGGGCATGCGGCCGCGGGTGGGCCATTCCGGTGGACTCGGCGTCTTGGCGATTTCCGCCAGCTTCGCTTCGTCGACCTCGCAACATAGACCGGTCCCTTCCGGCAGCGATGCGTAGCCGTCCTTGTCGATGGACCAATTCTTCTTCACCAGACCCGGCGGCGAGATGCTGGGGTAGTACTCGTGGATCAGGAAGAACGGGACCGCCGCGCTGCAATGCAAGCTGGCCGTCGCGCCCAGATCGGTCGTCACGCAATGCGGCGCCAGCGGCACGTGATACGCCTCGCCAAGCGTCGCGATCTTGCGCAGCTGCGTGATGCCGCCCGTGTGAGCACAATCGACTTGCAAGATGTCGGCGCAGCCTTCGTGTAGGTAGCCGATCACGTCCCAAATCGTACGCGCCTGCTCGCCCACGGCCAGCGGGATACTGATGTGTTGTTTCAGCCGCTTGAAGACTTCGATGTTGCCGGGCACGGCAGGCTCTTCGATGTACAGCACGTCGTAGGGTTTGATCGCTGAGGCGAACTGAATCAGAAACGGCGGCGGCATGGCACAGTGGGCGTCGAACATGACGATGCCGTCCGGCCCAACCTGCAGGCGAGCGTTCTCGACGCTCTTCACGACCGCTTCGATCTGCTGCGGAGTGCCCGAGAACGGCTGCGGGCCGATGCCGACCTTGGTGGCGCTGGGCGTCGGATAGAACCGCAGCTTGTCGCGCGTCGGTCCGCCGAGCAGCCGATAGACCGGCACGCCCCACAACTTGCCGGTGATGTCCCACAGCGCCATGTCGATGCCGGCCAGCGTGTGCGTCATGAACGGCCCGCCGCGCATATCGCGGTGCGAGCGATAGATCTTCTGCCATAAGTGTTCGATGCGGGTCGGATTCTCGCCGTCGAGCAATTCAAACAGCGACCGGGCCAGCGTCGCCGCGACGTAAGGCTCCAGCTGATCGATCTCGCCCCAGCCGGTGACGCCGTGATTCGTCTCCAGCTTGAGAAACACCTTCCGCTGCATCGGCGTGGCGGTCAGCTTGGTGATTTTGATCGTCGTCGTTTTGTCGGCGACGTTCGCCGCGGGGTTGTTGTCATCATCGGCACCTAGCGCGGCGTTCACAGCCAGTCCGAAGCCGCCGGCTACCACGCCCATTGAGGTCAGCCATTCTCGTCGACTTGTCATTTCGTTCTCCTTAAGTAGCCGTAGGGTGGGCCAAGTCTTCGCGGCCCACCATCGTGAAGTTCACGTTGCCTGGGGTGGGCCGCGAAGACTTGGCCCACCCTACATTTTTCAATAATCCGCGATCGAACCGTCCTTCAATGTGGCACCGGGGAAGCGATAGCTCTGTGGCTGCTTTGCTTCTTCCTGCAACAGCGGCTCGTCGACTTCGACGCCCAGTCCAGGGCCGGGTGGCAGGCCAATGTATCCTTCCTTGTCGAGTTCAAACGCCATCCGTGTCAGCCCAGGCACGTTGAAACCGGCGTTCTGCGGATAGAACTCGTGAATCAAAAACAGCGGGATCGACGACACGACGTGCAGACTCGCCGCGATTCCGAGGAACGTGGCCGTGCAGTGCGGCGCGATCGGCACGAAGAACGCCTCGGCCAACGTCGCGATCTTTTTCATTTGACTGATGCCGCCCGTGTGGCAGCAGTCGGGTTGCAGGATGTCGATGCAGCCCTCGTGCAGATAAGGCAGCACGCCCCAGATCGTGCGATCACGCTCGCCGGTGGCCAACGGGATCGAAATCTGCTCCTTGAGCCGTTTGAAGACTTCGATGTTGCCGGGCACCGCGGGCTCTTCGATGAACAGCACGTCGTACGGCTTGAGCGCCGCAGCGAGTTGAATCAGTGTGGCGGGAGGCACGGCGGAGTGCGCGTCGAACATGACGGCCCCATCAGGCCCGACCTTCTCGCGCGCCCGGGCGATCGCTTGCACCATGCGATCGATGTCCGTCGGCGTGCCGGAATGTTCGTAGATGCCGTGCGGCGGAACCTTTTGAGCCTTGTCCGTGTGATAGACCCGAATCCGATCGCGGGTCGGCCCGCCCAGCAAGCGATAGACCGGCACGTTCCACAACTTGCCCGCCAGATCCCACAGCGCGATGTCGATCGCCGCGATTGTGTGGACCATCAACGCTCCGCCGCGCAGGTTGCGATGCGCCCGAAACAGCTTCTGCCAGAGGAACTCGATCCGCGTCGGGTTCTCGCCGTCGAGCAATTCGAACAGCGATTCGGCGAGTACCTTGGCGGGCCGTGGATCGACTCCCTTCAGATCGCCCCAGCCGCTGATGCCGTGGTTCGTCTCGATTTTCACATAGACGACCGGCCCGACCCAGTATGTTTTCATGCCGGTGATGCGGATGCTCGACGACCGATCGTCCACCTGCGCCGCCGGATTCTTATCGTCGCCCACGGCCTGATTCACAAAAGCGACTCCAGCCGCCACCGCGCCTAGTCCCGTCAACAGACTGCGGCGAGCCAGGAGTTGTGATGTGTGGTCGTTGTTCATGGGGGGGCTCGCAACTTTGGTTTAACGAAAGCAACAATCGAGTCGTGATCCACGTTCAGGCAGCCGTTGACGCTTTTGTACGACGGCCTTCCAAGGCCGTCGATTGCTTCACGACGGCCTTGGAAGGCCATCGTACAGATCTGTCGCACTCGACAACGAGGATGGCTCAGTATCTTTCGCAAAACTCCTCGCGTCAAATCCCGCTCGGTAGCTCTACGACCGTCCACCTGCAATAATCCGGCTTTGAATCATCTTCGCTACCCGCAACGCAAATCACAGATTCTCGTCACTCATGAACCTGTCGCTACATATCTACCATCAGCAGCAGCCGGTCTATTCGACTCGATTCTCCGGTCCCGTCGAATTAGGCCGCCAACAGGCGGACGAGCAACCGTGCTATAACCGCGTCGCAATCGAAGGCGCAGTTAGGATCGTCGTTGCGAATCAGCCAGAGGCCACTTTTTCGCGGCGTCACGTGCGACTCGAGCCGCGCGCCGATGGGAAGGTCGTTGTTCGCAACCTGAGTGCTGCCGTTCCGATCGCGACGGATGCGGCCGGTGTTGTCGGCCCGCACGATCATCGAGAACTCACACCACCCTTTGTGCTCGTGGTCGGTGATCGTTCGATACGCGTGGAACCTGATGAAGAGAGCGCTTCGCCGATGGTAAGTCTCGCGAATATGACACTCGCTCCGGGGCAACAAAGACCGCCGTCGACACGCATCCGGCCGATCGGGGCTGCAACGAAGGGCGGGGACGAGGGCGAGACGTTGTTGCAGTGGTTGCAGGCTGCCATGTCCGTCTTTCAAAGTGCCGCAAGTTCACCCGACTTTCTCGAACGCGCCGCGCAATCCGTCGTCGAACTTGTCGGACTCGACACCGCGTCGGTCGTCCTCTGGGACGGGGCCGCTTGGACTCCGCAAAACGTTTACACGCACGGCGGCAAGGTTCCTGCAAACTGGCGGCCGAGCAGAACGATCCTCGACGCGGCGCAAACCGAACGCCGAACCTTTCGGCGCGCGACCTCGCTGACGGGGGCCGCGAGCTTGCAGGGCGTCGAGGCCTTGGTGGCCGCGCCGATTCTTAATGCTCGCGGCGATGTGATCGGGGCGCTGTACGGCGATCGGCGACAACCGGCTGAAGACCGGGATTCTGTCGACATCACGCAACTGGAGGCGATGCTCGTCGAACTGCTCGCGTCGGGTGTCGCCGCGGGTTTGGCTCGATTGGAGCAAGAACGGACGGCACTGGCGGCGCGGGTTCGATTCGAACAATTCTTCACGCCGGAACTGGCGCAACAACTGGAGTCGCATCCCGACTTGCTGGAAGGCAAGGACGCTGAGATCTCGGCTTTGTTCTGCGATGTTCGCGGCTTCAGCCGGATCAGCGAGCGGCTGGGGGCCGTGCGGACGTTCGCTTGGATTTGCGACGTCATGGAGGAGTTCTCGGAATGCATCCAGCGATTCAACGGAGTGCTGGTCGATTACATCGGCGACGAAGTGATCGCGATGTGGGGCGCGCCGGTGGAAACGCCGGGTCACGAGACGCTGGCCTGCCAGGCAGCGCTAGAAATGGTGAAGAAGTTGGTGCCCTTGAACGAACGTTGGGCCAACGAGTTGGGGGAACCCGTTAGCATCGGTGTCGGAATCAATTCCGGTTTGGCACGCGTCGGCAACACGGGGTCATCAAGAAAATTCAAGTACGGACCGCTCGGCAACACGGTCAATCTGGCGAGCCGAGCCCAAGGTGCCACCAAACACTTGAAGTCAAAGATCCTCATCACGGGTCAGACGGCTGCCAAGCTAGGCCCCGAGATAAATCGCCGCCGTTTATCGCAAGTTCGAGTGGTCAACATCGAAACTCCGGTCGACCTGTACGAGATCGTTGCGGTTGCGGATAAACCGTGGTGTGAGTTGCGCGACCGCTACGAGACGGCGCTCGACGCGATGGAGCGTAAAGAGTTCTTCATTGCGACAAAACATCTAGGCAACCTGGTCGCGGACTATCCCAATGACGGCCCTTCGCAGTTGCTGCTGTCACGTGCCGTGAACGCCTTGATTTCGCGCGACGACTTCGACCACGTGTGGGAGTTGGAAAGCAAATAGAAGAACCCGGATTACACCGCGGGAAACTCAAACCGAGCGTCAATGCGAATCGCCGCTTCGTGCGGGCATTGATCGACGCAAGCCGGGCGTTGGCTGGCGAGCGAACTGCACAAGTCGCAAACGACGGCTTTTTGCTTAACCAGTTCGACTTGCAGATCGACCCCTTCGCCGGCCGTCGCGAGCGCTAATCCACTGGCTTGCGGAAGCGGATCGAGCCGCGCCATCAGAATCGGCTGATTGTACTTCGCCGGCCGGCCGGCCGCTTCATTCGATGCCGACGGGCTGACCTCGACGGCCAGCAGATTGCTGCCGCGGCGCAGTTGTGATGATTCGATCTGCGTTTGCAGTTCGTCATCCTTCGCCTTCTTTGGGGTCTCCGGCGCGGCGGCTGTGATCGCCGCGCCGTTGATCCAGGCGCGAACCGTCAGTCCCTTGGAAGCCAGTGCGATCCCAAACGGCCCGCGGCGAAGCTGATCGCGCGACAGTAGGAACTCGTAACGGAAACAGATTGGTTCCGGCACGTGCCCGACGTTGGTCTGCCATGACTTCGATGTCGCCGAAGACGCGAGTGCCTCGAACAAATCGATCGTCCAAAGGAACGGAGCCACTCCGACAGACCAGCCCGTCGGTCGATAGCGGCGTTTCTGCCAGGCCGCGTTGCCAACTCGACTGGCCGGCGCGAATTGCCACCCGACGGACTGTTCCGGGATGATGCCGAGATCGTGCATCTGGATCGAATCGTAGGGACACTGCCGGGCGCATAGGCTGCAACCGATACACCAATCGCGGATTTCGATTTGGCCGTTCGCGCCGCGTTGAATCGACCCGACCGGGCAACCGATCATGCAGGAAGGATTCAAGCACTGACGGCACGCCGAGGGCACAAGAAAGCGGTCGAAGCGCGGCCCGTCGAGGAACAATCGCGAGTAGCCGTCGTCATGGGTGTTGACGCAAGCCCGCACGCAATCGCCGCACCGCGTGCAACGATCGAGATCGATCAGCAACAAGTTCTGGCCTTGAACGAGTCCCTCGTCGCGAAACTCTTCCGAGTGAGTCAAGGACGTGTCGGCGTCGCCCGCTTGTCGTAAGTCGCTGCCGACGATACCCGCGTACCGCTTCGAAACGATCGCATCGACCGAGGCTTTCAGCGCTGGCGAATCGTCCAGCAATTTCTGGAACGCCGCGCCTTCGATCCGTACCAACTCGACGCGACCGGGCTTGCGGTTCGAGTCGTCGGCCGGATGATCGTACGCGATGCAAGTCGCCTGCCGCGGCACGCTCAGAACAACAGCCATCTCGCCGAAGCAATCACCTCGTGACAGGTAGGCCAAGATGTCCGGCGGGTTTGTTCCCGCAGGAACCTTCGACAATGTCGCGCAGTACAGTTCGCGAAACGCTAACGCGCCGGCGATGCGAACTTCCAGCTCGGACCACTGCTTCTTCGCCCCTTGGATTCCCTGCGGAAAAGTTTCGATCGTTCCTCGCATCGTGGGCCGTTCCAGAACCGGCAGCAAATCCGCCGACGCGACGAACTCGCGGCGACGGATGAGTTCGTTGACGGCTGGCATTACCAGATGGCGATCGCCCTCCGACGAGGATTCGCCGTTCGCGATGGATCGAATCGAAGACTGCACGCGTGGCGTGAACCAGGACCAGACGCAACGCTTCGGATCACCCGACGGTTTGGGGGCACTCGCGAGGATTAATGAAGTCGAATCGTTGTCATCGGACGAGTCCCGTACGGCGGCTTGAGGACTTGGCAACTTCCCTGGCGGTTTCTTCGCGGCAGCCAGGATCTCAGCGACGGAGGTCCCGGCGGCGGGTTTCGTCGCCGGACGTGCCGGAGAAGTTTCCTCCTTCTTATCGCCCGCTGATGCATCCGCTCCGAGGAGGGCTTGGCAAAACTTCGGCCAATCGGCAACATCGCTCGCGCGGAACGCCACGTGCGCCCCGCGAACCACCTGCACCACACCGCTGCGAATCAGGTAAACACTGTCCGACTGATCTCCTTCATCGCAAATGACCGAGCCCGGCTCAACAACTTCGAGGTGCGATGCCTGTCGCAAGACTTCGATTTGTTCGTCGGTCAAATCCTGGAACAGCTCCAGCCGCCGCAGGTGGGTGCTCAGGACTCGCTCGGCATACAGCTCGTCCGTCTTCTGCCGATAGCCGGCGTCGCGCTGCATCTGGTCGAAGATGTTGCGCAGGAACTCGACCATGTAGCAATCTTCATCGACAACGATCGACGCCGAGCGCGGAGCCAGCGTCATGCAGCTCATCTCGCCGAAGACGTCCCCTTCGCGCATCGCCGCCTGCCGCGTGGCGTAATCGATGTCGGTTGGCCCGTCGTTGGGGATGAACTGCGGGCGGATTTGTCGCCCGCTGCGAGGTTTGCGCGTGAACAGTTTCGATAGAAAGCCTGACGATGCTTTCGCCTGGCCGCTCAGGATGTACGCCGTCGCCACTTGGCGAGCGGAAGCGTCGGACGTGGCTTGATCGTCCGAGGTCTTGGCGGACTCCGTCGCACTTTTGGCGTCGCGGCTCGCGCGAAGGTCTCGCAGCCTCTGCATGTCTTCACGGCGAACAATGTAGAAGGCACTATGACCACGATCGCCCTGCCGGCAGATCACGTCCCCCTTGCGGAATTGCCGAAGTACGATCGAACCGGGAAATTTTTCCACGGAAATAGGCTTCTTGAGATTCGCGAACAGCTCGAACTGCTGCAATTCATCGGAATGAAGAACCTCGTCACCCGCGCGCGGCGCGAGTTCCGCTGCCGGTTTGGCCGAGATCGTTGCACGAGACGTTGCGGTCAACCCAATGATCCCCTACGCGAGTGCTTCGTCAGGATTCTAGTGTCGCAACAGATGTGGCCTGTCCGTGTGATACGAACCGTCATGGCGTGGTTCCCGCTGTCCGTGCAACCACTGGAGCCAAATCTGCTTCTTGAACAGGATACCAGAATAGTCGACGCCCCACGTCCCCTCGTCGGCAAACCGGGGCTCGCCCCGAAACGCGGCACCACCGCCGACGTAGCCAAAGGAGTAATGTTGGTTGAGCGATGGCGTGGCGAATCTGCCAAGCGTTTCCGGATGTCCCGATCGGTGAAGGTGATCGACGCAGCCATATTCGATGGCCTTGGGTGGAGCGATTGCGATCGACTCGCACGAGGGACAACCGCTGCAGATGTGGCCGGAGGCGATTGTTGTTTCCGAAGCGTTTGCGACCGGTAGCGTTGGGGCGAGCAGTGGCAAGAAGATGGCGAAATGGCATCCGATTGCCGTAATTCCGCGGAAGGAGGTCTTTGTCATCCATGACCTTTCTGAGCATGTTGGTGCGGCTGACGCCAACACCCTACGTGCGGTTATCCTCGTGGATTGCGCAGGAACTTTTGGAATGGCAACCGCACATCGCGGACGAAGAACTGATCCACCCGCATCGCTTCTGGCACTTCGAATCCGACGGTCGCCGAGAACGTGACGACATCGTCCTGATCGACGCCGTCGCCGCTGGCACCAAACCCGCCGATCAGCTTGCCGTCCTTGTACAGCGGCGCACTGCCGGGGAAGAACACGATTCCATTTTGATTTGCGATGTTATCGGGATCGCGAAAATTGCGGCCGGGGTTGAAGGCATCAAATCCCAACACGCTCGTGCCGCTCGCTGAATAGGCAGACGCGGGCAACGCCGGGCCAATGTTTTCGCCTGTGTTCGGATCAATGCCGGGATCCAACAAAATGGAAAAGGCTCCGGGCCGCGAGTTCTCGACGCCGGACGGATAACGCGGCTCGCTCAAGAAGCGAAACGTGCGATTGGTGAACGCGGTCCCCGCCGGTACGTTGGCGTCGGCGGCTCCGTCACCATTGTCGTCGACTCGGTCGGAGTCAAGGACCGCCGTGTCATCGGCGTGGTAAGCCGTATTGCGCGCCTTGGCGACGGCGACATCGATCGAAAAGATGGTCGCATCGGGCATCCGGTACAGGCCTAACACGTTTCCTTCGCGATCGGCCACCGAGAAGACCATCCGCGTCCGGCTTCCAATCGGCAAGCGGATGCCGGCTCGAACGAGGTCCGCCTCGGTGATCGCGTTCTCGATGATCGTCCGTACTTCGGCTGCGGTGATCTCGGGAGTTAGGTCGGCCTTGAGCAACGTTGAATCGCGAGGTTCAACGAGCCAGCCTTTGGGTACGGCCACTCCCGCGCGATACAGATCGCCGGGCACAACGATTTGGTCAGCACCGCTCGTGGAATCGCCGATGCCAACTTCGTTACCCTTTGAGAGAAGCGTCACGATGCCTGGCTGCGGGCGCTGTGCCGTTGGACTGGGACCATAAATCTCCAGCGTGATGCCCACGAGATCGATGCGGCCGAACGGCAGATCGTAACCCTCGGGACAGGCAACGCCATCCAGATCGCCGACCGTTGCATCCACGCCGATCGTTCCCGCCGCTCCCGAGCTGCCACATGCCGCCGCGAACGCGATCCATTCCGATTCCAGAACTCGCGGCGCATTGGTTCGATCCAACTCGGTTTGGTTGATCCCCGCGACAAATCCCTGTTCGTGCGTGGCGTAGCCGTCTTTACCTGGGAAGAAGACGCCGATGCCGCCGACCAAAGTCGGCGCGCCGGTAGCGGGATCGGCCTTGTAGAGCGGAATGCCGCCGGGCAGTGTCGCTATTCCGCGCGGTCGGGCAGCGAGTTTGCGCTTCGATACGAAGCCGTACGACTCGGGTGCCTCGATCGTCACACCTGGCTTATAGTCCGCGCCGAAGCGTGTGCCGAGATCGCCTTCGCCCGCGTCGCCCGTTCCAAGAATCGCGTCTTTACCGGCGTGCATGACGCTGTCGCGGTTGGTGTGTTCGATGGCAAAGAGATCGACTGGCGGCGTATGCGCGACACCCGGCGGGAAATGTCCGCCCAGACCTATCGGCGCGACAAAGCCTGGGCCGCGGATCGTGGAACTCAGATCCGTGATGCTCGGATTCGATTCGACTTCGCGTTGCGTGATCGTCGACTGGCTGACAAATCGAATGGTCCGCGACGTCAACGGGCCAACGACACCGCTGCCATCGCCGTTGGCAAAGAACGCGGCGGTGCGAGCTTTGGCAACGGCTCCGTCAACGGCGAAGACAAAGTCCGACGTTCGTTCGTCGATCGCTCCGACTTTGTATTCCGTCAATATACCGGCTTCGGCTCGGACACCGAGAATCCTGCCGCCTCGATCGACGATCGCGATGATGGCACCTTCGCTGGCCGAAGCAGCGGCCGCGCGGGCCAGAAACGCCGTCACATCTGCCTCGCTCAGAATCGCTCCGCCCCCTTCACCTTCGGCGTTTAACGCGTTGATGACTTGAAGAGCGTCGATCGGACTGACGAACTGATCTCCGTTCACATCGACAAACTTTGTGATGCCGGACGCCGGTGATTCGCCTTCACCTTGAACTAGTTGCCGTGACCCGTTCGCATTCAGATCGTTGACGACGAGCAGTGCGTCGATCGGCGCAATCTTTCCATCGGCATCGACGTCGGGCGGCAGGAAGCTGTTGTGCCACGGGCTCGCCGCCAACAGCAACCGGCTCTCGAGTTGCTCGACGCGGGGTCGGCAGCGATTAGCTGACGCTTTGCGAGATCGTTGGTTAGCTCTTCGCGCCATTTCGATGTTCACTCGTGATAAGCGCAGCCGCGACGACCGCCTAACAGCGAGGCTAGCGGCGTGCGACCGATAAATTGCTCTAACCATCCCAGTCTACCTAGCCCGAGTCTCAAATTCACTTATTTGGCGTTCGAGGCGAATTGCGAGCGCACCGCACGCTCTTTGAATCTCATTCGGTACTCAGAATCCGCATGAACGGCTTTATCGATAGAGGACACATAACCGATACAACCAGAAGACTTTACCACTTCGCGCGAAACTCTGGTGGTGATTCGATTGGTGTCTGATTCGAGGCCATCGGCCGGGCGCTTCGGCGCTGCGGTCAGCGGGTGCGCTCCATCGGCTCGCTTGGCATGTTCCTTTCTCGTACTCGCGATCCTGTGCGGCTGGGTATACGGAGAGAACGGTGCAGGTATCGCGGTACGCTCGCTTTCGGCGGCACCGCCCGAGGAATTCCGTCTGGCACCGGGCGACGCGGTGATCCAATTAGGCAGCAGCATGACGCGGTTGCCGTCGACCAAGTACGTCGTGCCGCGTGAGTCCTTCGTACGCTGGCCTTCCAACGCCGTCGAGCCACACCGCAGTGAATCGACGACCTTGGAAGGCCATCGTACAAATGATCCGGACATCCTGCTCGCCAGTTACTACGCGTCGCTCAGTGACGATTTGCCGGTGCCCGCCGAGTTTCCGGTGCCCGCCGAGACCATCACTCCCGGAAATCGAAACGTCCCGGAATACCTTCGGCCAGACATCTTGCGGCTGCGGGCAACGCCGTCGCCTCGCGAAGCCATCCCGCCGCGCGACATCGAGTTCGAACCGCTGCTCGACTGGGCGTCGGATGCGCCGAACGGATTCTCGGGTCCGTCGAGCGTCATCCCTTCCGAAATGCAATCGAGCAGCCACTTTGTGCCGGTCGAGGATCTGTGGCGGGTTGGCTTTCCGGAGTGGGACCGCGATGACGAGCCGGACACGTGGCTGACCGATTCGCCCTATACGCTCGGGAGGCTGATCGATCCATACAATCAAAACGTGTTGAAAGGCGACTATCCGATCGCCGGCCAACATACGTTTTTGAACGTCACCGCCGCGACGAACATCCTGCAGGAGTTTCGGCAAGTTCCGACACCAACCACGCCGTTCGAGAGTACGCAGGATCCCTTCAGCGAAGAATTCTTCGGCAATCCCGATCAGTATTTCTACTCGGAGAATTTCCTTGTGTCGTTCGACCTATTCCACGGCGACGCCGCGTTCAAGCCGATGGATTGGCGCGTGAAAGTCGCGCCGGTGTTCAACTTGAATTACTTGGACGTGGAAGAACTGGCGGTCGTCAATCCGAATGTGAACGCCGGCACGACCCGCGCCCGCCAAGACTTTGCATTACAGGAATGGTTCGTCGAAGCCAAGCTGGCCGACCTGAGTCCGAACTACGATTTTGTATCGGTGCGAGCCGGTTCTCAGCCATTTGTCAGCGACTTTCGCGGCTTCATCTTCGCCGACGTAAATCGGGGCGTGCGGTTGTTTGGCAACCGCCACGCGAACCGCGACCAATTCAATGTCATCTGGTTCGATCAAACGGGGAAGGGAACGAACAGCCTGCTGAATACGTTCGACGATCGACAACAGAACACCGTCATCGCGAACTACTACCGACAGGACTTCATCTGGCCAGGCTACACGACTCAGCTCAGCTTTCACTACAACCACGATCAAGCGACGACCAAGTTCGATGAGAATGATTTTCTGGCCCGCCCCGATCCGGTCGGCGTCTTTCAACCACATCAAGTCGACGCCTTCTATTTGGGCTGGGCCGGCAATGGACATATCAATCGCTTCAACATCAGCCACGCCTTCTACTGGGCGTTGGGAAAAGACGAATTGAATCCGCTGGCGGGCCGCGAGCTGAGCATCAACGCCCAGATGGCCGCCGTCGAATTGTCTTACGACCGCGACTGGGTTCGCTTCCGCAGTTCGCTGTTCTGGTCGTCGGGCGACGACGATATCAACGATGGGCAAGGCGAAGGCTTTGATGCGATCTTCGACAACCCAAATTTTGCCGGCGGCGAATTCAGCTATTGGCAACGCCAGACAGTGCGACTGTTCGGCGTAAACCTCGTCAATCGGCAAAGTCTTGTCCCGAACCTGCGGTCGAGCAAATTCCAGGGGCAGACGAACTTTGTGAATCCGGGGCTGTATCTCATCAATGCTGGCATGGACGCGGATATTACGCCGCGATTCAAGTTGATCGGCAACGCGAATCTGCTCTGGTTTGAGCAGACCGAGGTTTTGGAGCAATTCGTTTTCCAAAGCCACATTCACAACTTTATCGGGGCCGACTTGAGCCTCGGCGCGGAATATCGGCCCTATCACAACAACAATGTGATTTTGGTTGGTGGCATCTCGGGCTTAATTCCCGGCCGCGGATTCAAGGATCTCTACAATCCCATTGCTGGAAATGTCGATGGACTTGCAGCCGGTTTTCTCGATATCATCCTGACTTACTAAATGTTCGGTCATTTATTCGCAAATCGAGGTGGTCCTGCACGAGTCCGCCTAAGTTACACCGCTGTTGCCACACACATGTTCGCAGGGGCAAAGCCCCGGACATTTGCCTAGCCCAGCTCATCGGGCTGGGTCATGGAAAACTACGAAACGGCTAGGGCCAACGGCCCGGTCCTTTGTCTTTCTTCCATGCACGACATCACGACTCAGCAAAGTGCCGGGCCGTTGGCCCTAACCCGAATTTTTCATGAACCGGTCAACATTCTTCAAAACACACGTTGGTAAGAGGAGTTACGGCTATCTTGCCTAAAACACCGCGCAAATCAGCCGCCACGCGATAGCGTGCGGTTCTCTCAAAGTTCACGAGAACCGCAGGCTGATGAATAATCCGGGCTAAGAGGCGAGGAAGATACGCGAACCCAGCCCGCTGGGCTGGGCTAGGTAAATTGCCGGGCCTTTGGCCCGAGAACAAGGATGTTTTGAAAGTGGATTCACGATTCAGGCGAATGCGCCGCATTGGGTTCGCTCATGCGCTGGCGACGAGCGTGCTATCGCTCGCCGCAATCATATCGGCACAACAGCCCGAGCCGCTTCCTGCACCCGCTAGCGTCGATCCGTTTCCGATTCCCGCGGAACTCCAAGGCGTCGATCTTCGGCGACAGACGCACGAGCAGGCGTTGGCCAAGAGCCTCGGCTGTGTGCAGTGCCATGCTGGTGCCAAGGACATGCACAACAAGCCGAGCGTACACTTGGGTTGTTGCGATTGTCATGGCGGAAATCCGGACGGCACGACGATCCACTCAGCTCATGTTGCCGCCGCCTTTCCCGAAGCCTGGCGCACGTCAGCCAATCCCGTCCGGTCGTACACGCTGTTGAATCACGAGAACCCCGAATTCATCCGCTTCGTGAATCCGGGCGACTTGCGCGTCGCGCACATCAGTTGCGGGCAATGCCATCCGCAGGAAACGCTGGCCGTCAAGAAGAGCATGATGACGCACGGCTGCATGCTGTGGGGCGCGGCGCTGTACAACAACGGTTCGTTCCCGAAGAAGTGGCCGCGGTTTGGCGAGAGCTACAGCATGCACGGCGTTCCGCAGCGGCTGCAAACCGTGCCGCCACCTTCCTATGACGAGATCATGCGAAAAGGCATTCTGCCTTACCTCGACCCGATGCCGCGCTTCGAGATCTCACAGCCCGGCAACATTCTCCGCATCTTCGAACGCGGCGGCCGCTTTCGGCCCGAGATCGGCATCCCCGAGCGGCTCGAAGGACCGGGCCGGCCGCGCGAGCGAGTCAGCGATCGCGGGCTGGGGACTCAAAACCGAACCGACCCGGTGTTCATCGGCCTGCAAAAAACGAGACTGCTCGATCCGACATTGAACTTCCTCGGCACCAACGACCATCCAGGCGACTATCGTTCGAGCGGCTGTACGGCGTGTCACGTGGTGTATGCCAACGACCGGTCGCGAGTGCATTCAGGGCCTTACTCCCGCTTCGGCAACCGCGGTACAAGTCATTCCACCGACCCAACGATCTCGCAGCACGAGCCGGGACATCCGATCGAACACAAGTTCACGCTCTCGATTCCAACGAGTCAATGCATCGTCTGCCACGTCCATCCGGGCACGAACGTGATGAACAGCTATCTCGGCTTCATGTGGTGGGACAACGAGACCGACGGCGAGTTGATGTATCCGGACGAACAACACAACCCGACGGCCGAAGAGTTGATCCGCTCGCAGATGTCGAATCCGGACGAGGCAGCCGCGCGCGGCCTGTGGTCCGACCCTGAATTCTTGGCGAACGTCAGCGAACTGAATCCGCAAGCACGTCACACGCAGTTCGCCGACTTCCACGGACACGGCTGGGTTTTTCGCGCCGTCTTCAAGAAAGATCGCCAAGGCAACATGCTCGACTATCGCGGCGAAATCGTCGAAGAACCGTCCACTGCCGAGCTGGAAGCCGCCCTTCGCCCGCCGACCGAGCAAGAGCAGCAGACCGGCAAGCAGCGGCCTGACACGCCGGTTCATTTGATGGACATTCATCTCGAACGGGGCATGCACTGTATCGATTGCCATTTCAATCAAGACGTTCACGGCAACACCAAGCTGTACGGCGAAGTCCGCGCGGCCATCGAGATCACTTGCGAGGACTGTCACGGTGACACCGCCGAGAGCGTCCCGCAACGGATCTATGCCGGGCGAGGCATGATGACCAGCGGCCCTGCAGCGCCCGATCGCGGCACGAATCTGCTGCTGATGCGAACGCCGTTCGGCAAGCCGCGTTTCGAGGTTCGCGGCAAGCGGCTGTTCCAGAATTCAATGGTCGAGAAGGATCTTGGCTGGGAAGTCGTTCAAACGGCCGCCACAATCGATTCCAAGGATGAACACTACAACGTCTTGTCGCACATGGCGAAGACCGTCGGCATCGCAAGCGACGGCCAGTTGGAATGGGGTGGCGATCCGCGGCGCAAGGCCTGTGCTCATACGGGTGCGACGATGAGCTGCATCGCCTGTCATTCGTCGTGGAATCCAAGCTGTTTCGGCTGCCATCTGCCTCAGAAGGCGAACCAGAAGATGCCGTCGCTGCACAATCTGGGCGACGTCACGCGCAACTATGTCTCCTACAACTTTCAAACGCTGCGCGACGATGTGTTCATGCTGGCCCGCGATGGCAACGTGACCGGCAATCGCATCGGCCCGGCCCGCTCGTCGTGCGCGATCCATGTCAGCTCGTACAACCAGAATCGCGAAAACATCTACACACAGCAACAAACGATCTCGGCCGAGGGTTTGAGCGGCATCGCCTTCAGCACGAACGTGCCTCATACGGTTCGCGGTGGCCCGCCCGAGAGCCATCGCACCGGCAAGTATCTGGCGGGAACGACCGAGACGAAAATGTGCAGCGACTGTCACATCTCGAAGAACGACGACAACAACGCGATCATAGCTCAGCTGTTGATGCAAGGAACGGGATATACGAACTTCATCGGGCGCTACTGCTGGGTTGCGGCGGGCGAACACGGTTTTGAAGGTGTTGTCGTCACGGAACAGGACGAGCCGCAAGCGGTGATCGGCAGCAATCTGCATCGGCTGGCGTTTCCCGATTACTATGACGAGCACTTGGAACGAGACGGGTGGCTCGAACATGCCCATGAACATCCAGGAAAAGACATCTTGGAGAGCATCACGCGGCCGTTCAGCAAACCCGAGGTGCTGATGGTACAAGCTCGCGGCGAATATCTTTACGCGGCTTGCGGCGAAGGCGGATTGCGAGTTTTCGACATCGCATTCATTGACGACAAGGCGTTTTCCGAACGAATCACGACGGCTCCCGTGTCGCCCGTCGGACAAAAGTTCTACGTCAAGACGAAGTACGCCACCGCCGTGGCCGCCCCGACGACGATCGCTCCCGATCCGACGAGAACACACGCCGACGAGAATGCCGAACAATCCGTCCACGGTCTGTACGCCCATCTGTACGTCACCGACAAGTACGAGGGACTGATCCTGGTCGGTGCGGCCACGTTGTTGGATGGCGACCCGCTGAACAATTTTCTCGAGCGTGAACTGACGTTCAATCCGGGCGGCTTGCTGGACGGTGCCAACAACATCACGATCGTAGGAACATACGCTTACATCTGCTGTGAGGCGGGGCTGGTCGTCGTGGCGCTCGAAGATCCGCTGAATCCAGAAGTGACCGCCGTGCTCGGTCACGATGTCGTTGTCGAGCCACATGCCGTTGCGGCTCAGTTCCGCTATGCGTTTGTGTGCGACGAAGAGGGCGTAAAAGTGCTGGACATCACCCAATTGCACGAACCTCGACTCGTTTCGACGTTCGAGCTGCACGACGCTCACAATATCTATTTGGCGCGCACTTACGCCTACGTTGCTGCCGGATCGCAAGGTCTCGTGATTCTCGACATCACCAATCCCGAGCAGCCCAAGCTCGATCAGATCTACGACGCCGAAGGCCGCATCAACGATTTGCATGATGTGCAGCTGGGCATTACTTACGTCAGCGAGTTCGCCTACCTGGCAGACGGTGAGAACGGACTTCGCGTCGTGCAGCTGACCTCCGCGGAGACACCAGGCAACGACGGCTTCAGTCCACGCCCCACGCCACAACTGGTCGCCAGCTATAGACTCCCGAAGGAAGGCCACGCGCTGGCCATCTCGCGCGGCATCGATCGTGACCGAGCGGTCGACGAATCCGGCAATCAAATCTCCGTTTTCGGACGCGTCGGCGCTCGTCCGATGAATCGCGAGGAGCAACAGAAGCTGTACTCGCGTGACGACCGGGTGTGGAAGGTCAGCGACAATCCGTTCGATGCGATCTATCGCAAAACGCAGTAGTCACGACGATTGGCAACAATCTTGACAATCGTTTGCGTTGCGGATGACGAACCGCCGGAATTGTCGTATCCTGAGTGAAGCTGAAGTGTGCTACGCCAACATCCCCAGACGATGATTACCGTTCCATGCACTTGTCCTACGCCCAGACGCCGCGTCGCCGAGTACACACCATGAACCTCAAGGAAGCGTTTGACTTTGTCGCTCCCAATGTTCGCGATGCCGCTCGGAATGCGTCGGCCCAATTGCAACGATTAGGCATCCGTCACGCGTTGGCGGGAGGGCTTGCTGTTGGGGCGTATGGTTACATTCGCAATACGGCCGACGTTGACTTTCTAGTCGGAGAAGAGGCCTTCGAACATCACGGAATGTTGGTGACGTTTAAGGCTGGAGTGCCGATCGAGGTCAACGGGATACGAGTCGATTACTTGTCGCCAGCGGGACTGGGGCCGCACATGGAGACGGTTTTCGAGCACGCCCAGGTCAGCGATGGGTTGGCCGTCGTGCCGTGCGATGCCTTGATCTATATGAAACTCGTGGCTAACCGTCGCAGAGACCAGCTGGATGTTATCGAGCTGATTCGAGCTGGCGCGGATTGCAAGTCCGCTCGAAGTTATCTTGAACAATTCGCGTCTGATCTTGTACCCCGCTATGAAGCGTTGCTGAACGAAGCACTTGATTAGCGAAAATCGCGTCCAACAAGAGGCGATTAGAGGTGATGGGGATTGCCTCGTGAACGGAGGCGCTGTTGGAGCGACGTCAGTCCGCGGATAGCTCGCTCGCTTAACGAAACCGTACGCAGGCAGAATGAAAATCACTGCCCAGGTGCGAAACAACGCTGGGCATTGTAACATTCCACGGCACAGATCACGGGCAGCCCATTCAGATCGACGAAGATCTCGACATCGCTGACGGCGAAGTAGTCGAAGTTGTTGTCCGACGTACGAAGCCTTCTCCGGCGTGGGGCGAAGGCATCCGTCGCTCCGCGGGGGCGGCGGCAAACATCCCGGAATTTGACGACGTGTTTGCTCAGATCGAACAGGAGCGAAAGGCGGCACAGTTTCGGGAGCCACGGGAGTGAGCTTTCTGCCGGACAAGGATTCGTTCATAGCACCGAAGGTCTTTTCAGCTCAGGGCAACCGCCTCATTGGTCTGGCACAAGTCGGCCTGAAAGGCCAGCTACAGGCCAGCCCAGGGCAGAGCGCAGCGCCCGCCCTGGGTCAGCGATCACCATCGCTGCGCAGCCCTGAAAGGGCAAAACAAGAAAACAAGATCGTGGCCCGGCAACGCTCCACTTGTTTCGCCCTTTCAGGGCTCGCTGTTTCGTACCTCTGGAACCCAGGGCGGCGCTTCGCTCTGCCCTGGGATGATATGTTTCAGCCCTTCGGGCTGGGCTGATCGGTGGCGGCCCCTATCGGGGCGAGAATTCACCAGCCATAAACTCGTTGAGCAAACGTTTTCATCGGGCCACCCCGGCCCGGATTATTCATGAACCGTTCAGCGTTCTTCAGAACACACGTTGGTAAGAGGAGTTACGGCTATCTTGCCCAAAACACCGCGCAAATCAGCCGCCACGCGCTAGCGTGCGGTTCTCTCGAAGTTGACGAGAACCGCAGGCTATCGCCAGGCGGCTGATGAATAATCCGGGCTGGCGCTTTGAGCCCTGGCTAGTTGGCAGAAAACCGGATCGGTCGCCATACCTCCAATCGTCAGATCAAAAACTCAAAGGGGTCAAAACTCTTTGTTGGAATCGTCGGGTAATGGACGCACCCTGGGGCGACCACGCGGACGCATGGTGGATTCCAGGTTAAGCCTCCGCACGATCGTCTCAACCCACGCTTCGTCACCCATCGGCGACCCTCGCTGGGCACAAACTCGAATTGCTTTTAGCTCGTTTTCGGTCAATGCCTGATTTACACGCTGAACCCAGTTTGGAAGCCTTGGAATCGGCCACGGGGAGAGCAGTTTCGGCTCAGGTTCGTTCGGTTGGAGCCAACGCCAAAGTGAACCCCAACGCCAGTCTCCTGCGCGTTCCACCAAATTGCTTCGGAGCGCGTTGCGTTCCACGTAGCGGCAGGCAACAAAGAAGTGATCGTCATCTTGGATGGGGAAGCTCTTGAATCGACCCTGATAGAGATGCCCTTTTCCCGCCGTGTGGTAGTGGACGTTGTATCGCATGGTGTGCGTTCCGCAAACCCATTTGCAAAATCGCCCCATCTCTCCGTCGACCAGTGGGCGCAATATCAAGTGCCAATGCGTTGGCATGATCTGATACGAATAGAGTTCAATTTGATGCAGTTTAAGTGCTTCACCGAGAACTCTTTCAAAAGCCAGATAATCTTGCTCCTTGCAAAAAATCTTCGCGCCCAGGTTCGCTCGGTTTGAGGCGTGATAAATTCCGCCCGCTTCGTCTGCTCGTGGTGATCTTGGCATTCCAGCCGCGTAGCATACCGCAACCGCAAATCAAAGAGGTTTGACACCTTTTGCCTTTCTTTTGCCTTTGTGACCCCTTTGCCTTTGGCCTGGTTAGGCGAGCGAACCACTACTTCGTTACCGGGTTGATCTCGAAGAACCCGACGATATCTGCGGCAGGGATGGTATTTGTCGATGCGAAATCTCCCGCGCTGCTTATGCCGCGGGTTCCTTCCCCAACTCCCCCATTAGACACAGCGTCAAACTTGCCTTTATCGCGGATGATGAGCACTTTGTCCGGTGCATCGATTCCGAGTTGTGTCGCTTTCTTTCCGAGAAACGGATCATTCGTAACACTCGTATTCGCTCGCAGGCCATCCTTGAAGTCATCGATTGGCGAGTTCGTATAGTGGTATCTAACTCTCTCACCATTGTAAAAGTCGGGGTTCTGAAACTTCTGCGGCTTGATTGGATCTACCTTCGAGATACTCGAGGTCGTCGAACGGACCTTGGGCGGCACATTGTTAACACTCGGCGTATCGTCCAATTCAATAGTCTTAAGTCGGGGAACCGATTCGTCAAAAGTATTGCGGACACTATCATCCAAGTCGATGACTTCGAGACTGTCGTCGACTCCGCCATTTGTTTGCGCATCACCTCTTGTTTTGGGAGTATTCTTTGAGGATTTGGCAAGCTTCCCCTTACAGAACTTCACAATCTCCTTCACACTTTTGCCGACGTTGTATATCGTGAGGACGGTTGAAATGGAATCGCTGGTTTTCTCGCTAAACACAGTGTCGAGGGCTAAAGTCTTTACGTTGCGAACTCCTACTTCGCCGAGGGCTGTTCGCACGCCTGATTGGAAATCATCGATACCCGAGGCGATGAGATAAAGACCGAAGGCCAATCCCAACGGGCCGCCCGCGGCCGACGCGACGATTATCCCGCCGGGAACTTGAAGCGATCCGCCGATCGCCTGAAGTATTCCAAATGTTTTTTGAGCGGCTTCGCTAGTGACAATGTCCACGATGACATCGGGGATCTTGATATAGCCCCCTGTCTCTGCTGGCTGTAACGACCGTAAGCGGTTTCCGGCCAGATCTGACCCCCCCTGCAAATCAGAAACCGGGCGCAACCCATCGCTGTCGGTGCGATCTAACGCCTGATTGCCGACGTATCGATTGAGATTCCCATCGCCAGCCAAGAACCCAATCGGATCTTCGCTCATCCAGCGACCGGTTGTTGCGTCGTACCAACGGTTGAGGTTGTATTGCAGGTTGGTCTCTTGATCGAAGGGCCGGCCGGTAAAGGCAAACAAGGTGCCGATGGCGGCGTTGGTTTGGCTTGTGATATTGCCGAAGGCGTCGAAGACGCGGTGGTTGGCGATCGTCGTGGTGTTGGAATTGGCATCGTACTGGACCAGGTCGCGGATCGTCCCTAGGTGGTCGGTCAACGTCCACAGAGTTTGGCCTGGCGCAGCGAGATCGTCGATTGTCTCGTCGGCAAACAGTTGATCGACGGCTTCGCCCCACAGATATCGATGCGACAGGTCGGTTGCGTCCGGACCTGCGAAATCGAGAATGATTTGCGTGCCGTCGTAAACAAAGTAACGCTGTGATTCGCCCTGCGGCCCCCCTCCGTCGGCATCGACGAACGTAGCCACCCAGCGGTTGAGATAGTCATACTCGTGCCGAACGACTTTCGTCGCGGCGCCGCCTTCGGTCGTTCGCTCGGTCACACGAATCAAGCGATTGCGATGGTCCCAGGCATATTCCGTCACCGATCCGTCAACGGTCGAGGTACGCTTGATGAGATTGCCTTCGCCGTCGTAGTCATAGGTGAACGTCCCATCCGCCAACAGCCGATTGTTCGCGCCGACGATGTGGCCGCTATTCTTGCGGTTACCGTTAGCGTCATAGGTGAAAGCCAAGTCGTCTTGAAAGTCGTAGTTTGCGCCGGTCAACTGATTGCGGTCGTCGTGGTTGTAGTCCACGGTGCCGTCTTGGCTGCTGGAGAACTGGGTGATGCGATTGCCCTCGTCCCACACCCATTCGTAATCGGCCAGCGTTATGGCGTCCTTGACATGAGTTAGCGCCGTCAACCGGCCAACCAGATCGAACGCATAGGTGCTACTCGCGACGAACTGCGTGCCGGCCAAATCCGCAAACCGGGTCGCCGTCTCCATCTGGCTGGCGATATCGTACGTCATATCGATCCGCTTCGGTGCGACGGCATTGCCAGTTGCCGTGCCGTGCTGTGCCAATTGCGTTAGGCGATAGAGATCGTCATAGCTGTAGTCGTTCACAAAGTCGTCACTGGCCCCGATTTGCACAGCTAACTGCGTGCGATTGTCGGCGATGTCGAACGAGCGTGTGGTGGTGATCGCCGGACTCAGCCCCGCGATACGGTGCGTCGTCGAGGTCGAACGGCCGAGAGCATCATACTGGTACGCATACGACGCGGCGTCATCGACCGCCGTCAACAATTGGCTAGCGACATCGAAGGTATAATCGAACGTGCGAACCGCGTTGCCGCCATCGAGCCAGCGCTCCTGCGTGCGTCGCAGAAGTCCGTCGTATTCGTACTGGATCACGCGACCGTTGCGGTCGATCCGCTCAACCAGGTTGTCCTCGGCGTCGTAGACAAAGTGCCGCGAGTCGTCCAGATGATTGGTCTCCGTGACGATGCGGTCCAGGGCATCGTATTGCCACGTCGTCTTGTTCAGCACCGGATCTGTAAGCGACAAGAGATTGCCAACCAGGTCGTAGGCATACTGGGTCATGCCGCCGATGGCGTCTGTCTCTTCGATCACACGATGAAGGTTGTCGTATGCAAACGTCGTCCTGTGGTCCAGCGCGTCCTCAACCGCCAGCAGGTTGCCGAGCAGGTCGTAACGCATCGCACGTTCCGGAGAAACTTGGAGCCCTGCGCCATCCGGGTCCGGCATCACTTCACGGATCAGTCGATCGAGATCATCGTACTGGAACGCGGTTGTGCGGTTCAGCGGATCAGTCACAGTCAGGAGGCGGTTGGCCGCGTCGTACTCGTACGTCGTGAGCGGTGCCGCTAGAGGTCCCATACCGTCCGGATCGGGATCGGTGCGGCGGATCGAGCGATATAGGTTGTCGTACTCGAAGGTCGTCGTGTTTCCCAGCGGATCCATCAAGGCGACGACATTCCCGATCAAGTCGAATTGTCGAACGGTTACCGGACTGCTTTCCGGTCCGCTGGTGTCGGGATCGGGGTCGACCTGTCCGATCATGCGTCCTAGGTTGTCAAACTGAAACGTCGTGATGCGTTCCAATGGATCGGCGACTGAAAGTAACTGGCTGGCCGCGTCGTACGTGAAGGTCGAAATCGGAGCGAGCAGCGGCCCCTCGCCGTCGGGATCGGGCAGGACTATTCGCGTGAGTCGGTGCAACGAGTCATACTCGAACGAAGCTTCGTTTCCCAAGGCATCGATGCCAGAGGAGCGATTGCCGAACGGATCGTATGTCAGTTGCATTACAGGCGCTGGCAACGGCCCCTCGCCGTCGGGGTCGGGCTCAACGATCCGCACGATCCGTCCGAGGCGGTCGTACTGACTGAGCGTCGTGTGGCCTTCGGCATCGGTCGTCGCCGTCACTTGCCCGACGGCATCGTAGGTGAACGTCGTTGTCGGGCGAGACTGTGGTCCGTCGTCGTCGGAGTCGGGCTCAATCACGCGGACCAATCGGTTCAGTGTGTCATACTCAAAATCCATCACGTTGCCTAACGCGTCGCTTTGCGAAGTCAGGTTGCCGAACGCGTCGTAGCTTCGCGACAGAATCGGTGCTGCATCCGGGTCCGCGCCGTCGGGATCGGGCAGGATCTGGCGCGTCAATCGTTGGAGTTCGTCATACTCGAACTGCGTCACGCGCCCCAGCGGATCGGTCATCGCGGTGATCAAAGAGCGATCGTCATAGGCAAACACGATTTCTGGTGCGGCCAGCGGCCCGGCGCTGTCGGGATCGGGAGTAATCATACGGACGCGACGGTCACGGTTGTCGTACACCGATTCGGTCGTGTTGCCCAGTGGGTCGGTGACGAACCGCGTGTTGCCGGCCTTGTCGTAGACAAATTGCTGTCGCGGGCGCGCGATTGGCCCACTCGTATCGGGATCGGGCAACCGCATTTCAATCATTCGGTCGGCATCGTCGTACGCGAAATCGGAACGACGGCCAAGCTGGTCTGCTGTAGAGACGAGGTTGCTCACCGAGTCGTACTGAAAGCGTGTCAATCCGTTGAGGGCATCGACCTGATGCGTCAGCAACGCTCGCTGATCATAGGCCAATCGCATCGTGTTGCGGTTCTCGTCCGTCGCCGCGACGACGTTGCTGTCCGCGTCGTACTGGAACAAGCTGCGGCCACCTTCGGCGTTGATTGTCTCGACCAAGCGGTTTCGCGCGTCGTAACGGAATTGCGTGTCGCGGCCAAGTCGATCTACTTGTCGCGTGAGATTGCCGAACCCGTCGTACTCGAACGTGGAAAAGTTATCGACGGCGTCGATTTGTTTCACCAGCCGGTTCATGGTGTCATACTCGAATCGCGTCGGCTGGTCGAGTTCGTCGCGCGTGCTCAGCACGTTGCCATTGGCGTCGTAAGTGAACTTGGTTTCGGCGTTCAAGGCGTCGCGGATCAGCACCAGCCGGTTGAGCGCGTCGTACTCGAACTCGGTGCGCTGGTTGGCCTCGTCGATCTCGGCGGCCTGGTTGCCGGCAGCATCGTATTCAAACGATCGCACTGCTTCGTCCGCCGTGCCGACGGCAAAGGTGATGGAGGCCAATCGGCCCAAGGCGTCGTAATCGAAGTCGGTGACGCGGCCGAGCGGATCGGTCGACGTGTCGAGCAGCCCCTGCGGCGTGTAGGTGAACTGCGTGACAAGGTCGTCCGTTTCCAAACTAGTGACGTCGGGCTGGCCCAAGACGATCGTCTCGCGCAGCGTGTTGCCGGTCGCCGGATCAATCTCGAAGAGTTGCTGACGACCGAGTTCGTCGATGTTGCGCGTGAGCTGGCTGAAGTCCGCGTCGTATTCGAACGTCTGATGACAGCTTTGTTCTTCGCACGGGGAGACCGTGTGGTTGAACAGCAACGTGACACTGCGGGTATCGAAGCTGGGTGTGACGATGTCGGGGTCGCCGTCGCGGTCGATGTCGCCCACCGCCAGGCTGCTTTCGGAGCCGGAGCGGATGTTGAAATGTTCTGCCGCGCCGAACGAGCCGGTGCCGTCGCCCAGCAGCACCGATACCGTGCTGTCGGCATCGGTCGAAGTCACAACGTCCAGGTGGCCGTCCAGATTGAAGTCGACAATGGCAAAGCCGTCCTGCGTTTGTCCGCCAGCATTGAACGCCATGCCTGCCTGGAACCCGCCGGCACCGTCAGACAGCCGCACGACGATGCCGCTGCGATCGTTTCTCGGATTGAATGCCTGACCGCCGCCCAGGCCGACGAGATCGAGAAAGCCGTCACCGTTCAGATCGACGGCCTTGGCCTTTTGAACCGTGGTCGAAGTCAAGTCGGTTCCAATCGAAGAGAGCGAGAACTGGCGCGAGCCATCATTTGTGATCAAGCGGAACGATCCCTTACCGAGCAGAATGTCAAGATCGTCGTCACCGTCGAGATTAACGACATGCATATAGTTCGGCTGTTTGAGTTGCCTTGACTCGATTTAAGTTACAGGGTATCAGCACCTTCCGTGTTTTGT
>JAQBZB010000088.1 GCA_027622275.1 Planctomycetota bacterium
ACCACTCCAAGAAACACGAATCTCAAAAGACAAAGTCGTGGAGCCCAAGTCAGGAGTTCTGAGACTTCCGAAGTTTTCAAAACTTCGGAAGTCTGGCTAGATAGATTGTATCGTCCGTGGCTGCTTGTTATCGTAGAAGGTGATTTTTTAAGGGCCATGCCTCTCTGATCCTGAAGCAGTGCAGGGACGGCTCGCTTCTTACAACCTGTCTCGCTGCTAGGAATCACAACGCTGTCGTCTCCGCGGCAGTGACTCACTGTTCCCCGTTCAAATTCGCCTAAGGAAAATGTTTCATGACACGAAAAACAACGCGTCGTCGGTTTATTGGACAATCTGCTGCCATTGGTACCGGCTTCTGGATCGGCAGCCAAGCTGTCGCCAAGGCGAAAGACTCGCCGCTCCAGGCTCTGAGTGCCGCATGCGTCGGTGTTGGCGGCAAGGGTGATAGCGACGCGAGCCACATTGGCGAGCAAGGCGTCTCGATCGTCGGACTGTGCGACGTCGACGGAGGAAGGTTGACGAAGAAGGGACGTGAGTTTCCCGACGCGAAGCAGTTCACAGATTATCGCGAGATGCTCGACCAGCTTGGTGACAAGGTCGACATCGTGACCGTTAGCACGCCTGACCATAACCATGCCGCCGCCGCGATCAAAGCGATGCGGATGAAAAAGCATGTTTACTGTCAGAAGCCACTGACTTGGTCGATCTACGAAGCACGCATGATGCGTGAAGTCGCTAAAGAAATGGGCGTCGTCACGCAGATGGGCAATCAAGGCACGTCGGAAGATGGTCTGCGGGAAGCGGTCGAGGTGATTCGCTCGGGTGCGATCGGCGATGTCTCGGAGGTTCACATTTGGTCAAATCGCCCAGTGTGGCCGCAAGGCGTTGGTCGTCCAGAAGGCGAAGACCCAATTCCAGAAGGCCTGAATTGGGACGCCTGGATCGGCGCAGCGCCGATGCGTCCTTTCAAGCAAGGCGTATACCACTCGTTCAATTGGCGTGGGTGGGTTGACTTTGGAACCGGAGCGCTCGGTGATATGGCTTGCCACACGACGAACATGCCTGTCATGGCTTTGGAGTTGTGGGACCCGATTGCCGTTACCGCGGTAAAGAACCCCGGCATTTTCGAGGGCGAGACGTTCCCAGGCAGTTCGTCGTTGATGTTCGAGTTCCCGAAACGCGGAAACTTGCCAGCTTGTAACTTCTACTGGTACGACGGTGGGAATCTGCCCAACGACGACCTGATGAGCCAGCTTCCGGCAGCGTTCCAGAAAAAACTCCAACAACAACGCGAAGGAGGCGGCAAGACGAGCGGCGCAGTTGTCGTCGGTAGCGAGGGACTTTTGTTTTCACCAGATGATTATGGTTCGCAGTACTACCTGCTTCCCGAAGACAAATACAAGGACTTCAAGAAGCCGGAGCAATCGTTACCCCGTATCCCCTATAGCGCAGGCGGCGATCAGCGCCAGAAGTGGGAGTTCGTCAGCACCGTCAAAGGCGATTACGAGCCCGGCACGATGTCGAACTTCGGCTACGCTGGTCGCTTGACCGAAACGATTCTTGTCGGCAACCTCGCCATGCGAGCTGGCGAAGGCCAACGCATCGAGTGGGATGCGAAGAGCCTGAAGAGTACGAATATGCCTGCGGTGAACGAGTTTGTTCAACGTGAGTATCGTCAAGGCTGGTCGCTCTAGTCCAGCAGTGTCGCGATGAGATTAGTTTTTGTTCCCAGGCTCCCGCCTGGGAACACACTGCTGCCGAGGCTCCGCCTCGCCCGCGCGGCAGAGCCGCAAAGACAACTTGTTCCCAGGCGGGAGCCTGGGAACAAGTTTCCTCTTGCGCTCCTGTCAAAGAGCCGGCACAAACGGATTGTGTTGCTTCTCAAATCCGATGGTGGTCGTCGGTCCATGACCTGGGAGAACCAGCGTGTCGTCGGGAAGTGTGTACAGCTTGTTGCGAATCGAAGAAGCAAGCTGCTCGAAGCTGCCATCGGGGAAATCGGTGCGTCCAATGCTTCCCTGGAACAATACGTCACCGCCGAAGACCACCCACGGCGAGCCAGCCTTCCAAACGAATACGACGTGCCCGATGGAGTGGCCTGGTGTGTCGTAAACTTCCAGATCAAGCCCTGCTCCGGCGTATACGTCTCCCTCGTTGACGAGCTTGTCGGCTGCTGGACTGATCAAATCCACACCGTAAGATCGAGAAAGATTCTCGATCGGATCGGTGAGTTTCGAAGCGTCGTTGGTCCCGATGACGAGTGGCGCGGCCGGCCACTTCTCCTTCATCGCCCCGTTTCCGGCAATGTGATCGGCGTGCCCATGCGTGTTTAGAATCGCGGCCGGTGTTAGTTTCATCTCGGCGAGTTGATCGATCATCGCGCCCGAGTCGAGTCCCGGATCAAACACCAAACAATCTAAACGGCCTTCAAGATGGGCGATATAGGCATTTTCTTGAAAGAGTTCGGATACAACAACGGCAAGATGCAGTCGATTACTCGGCACAAACAGTCTCCCGGAAAAGGGCGGGATTGCGTAAGATCTTCGGATCATTCACGATCGGTAACTTAGCATCTTTAGCCGGTTGGGTAAGACCTCGTGCCTGTTGCGTTGAATCTAATTCACGCGCCGCGAAAACGGCGATAACAAATACGATACCTGTTGAAGCCACGTCAGACGCGCAGCGGAGCTGGCGTCATTTGATCACTAGAAGGAAAGGATTCCGCATGTCATCGCGCGTCTCACGCCGAACGTGGATTAGTCTGCTTGCATCATCGACCGCGGCCTATACCGTCGCGATGGCATGGGGCCAAGAGCCTCGTGACCAACTGCAAGAGCCCGTCTTTCGCGTCACGAAGCGAATCGAGCCCGAAGCGCGTATGCCGGTTCATCCTCTGGACCCCGCGATCAAGATCGCCGAAGACGGACTTCAGCGGATTCGGACTCAGGTGATCGACTACTCCTGCACGATCGTCAAGCAGGAACGGATCAAAGGCGAGTTGCTCCCCACAGAACACATCCGAGCCGAGATCCGCAACCGTAAGACAGGCGAGACACATCCGCCGCAACCGTTCAGCGTGTACCTGAACTTCCTGAAGCCCGACGACATCCAGGGGCGCGAAGTGATCTACGTGGAAGGTATTAACGAAGGCAAGATGGTGGCTCATGAAGCCAAGCCCCCAAAGTCCTTGTTTGGTCCCGTCTGGTTGAATCCAGACGGAATTCTGGCAATGCATGGACAACGCTATCCGATCACCGAGATCGGCATCGAGAACCTTGTCGATAAGCTAATCGAGCGAGCAACGCGCGATCGAGCGGCCGATCCGGAGGCATTGACCACGCAGGTTCGGTATATCGAAAACGCCAAAATCAACGGTCGTAGTTGCCTGGTCATTGAAGTCGTCCATCCCGTCCAGAAACCTTACTACGACTTCCACATCGCTCGGGTCTTTATCGACGATCAGCTTCAAGTGCCCGTCCGTTATGCGGCGTATACTTGGCCGACGACCCCCGGCGGGAAGCCGCAGTTGGAGGAAGCGTACACCTACCTCGACATGCAGATGAACGTCGGGTTGAACGCGAACGACTTCGACCACACGAAGAAGTTCCGCCGGTAACGTCTCGCAGGGCGGCACGCCTCTGTCGTTGTCCCCGTTGAATTGCGGCTGTGTTTCACTTTCTGAATGAGCCTCCCTATACTTTCGAGTAAGGGGTCGCGATCGGAGGGTGACACATGGTGACAGCAAGTCCTGCGGCAACGGGCGATGGACCCGGTTGGCGCGAGCGAGCGTACCGCCGCGCGCGGCGCTTTGTGACGAATTGCATTCGAATCTACCTGGTGGTCCTGCTCTTGCTGTTCTTGCTGGAGAACAAGCTGATTTTTCCAGCGCCTCGCTTCCCGAGCGGCGATTGGCAAGCGACGTGGTTGGAGTACGAAGATGTCAATTTCGTCTCGGCGGACGGGACGAAGTTGCATGGCTGGTATCTCGATCATCCGTCACCGAAAGCTTATCTGCTGTATTGCCATGGGAATGGCGAGCACGTCGCGTATGTCGCGCCGGTAGTGGAAGAGTTGCGTTCGACTTTGGGCGTTGCTGTCTTTGCTTTCGACTACCGAGGGTATGGGCGCAGCGAAGGTTCGGCAAATGAAGCGGGCATCTTGGCCGATGCGAGAGCGGCACACCAGTGGCTCACCGAACGAGCAGGAGTCGAACCGGATCAGATCCTGTTGATGGGGCGGTCCATCGGTGGTGCGGTGGCAGTCGATCTCGCCGCCGAGCATCACAGTCGCGCGATGATCCTGGAAAGCACGTTTCCGAATCTGCCGGATGTCGCGGCTCGGTTGCATTGGTGGGCTCCCGTTCGGTGGCTGATGCGGACGCGGTTGGACTCGGCCCAGAAAATATCGCGTTTTGACGGCTCCTTGCTTCAGAGTCACGGAGCGGCCGACAACATGATTCCGCTCAGCTACGGCAGGAGACTGTTCGACGCCGCGCCGACCGCGGACAAGCACTTTTTGGTCTTCGACGGACTCGGTCACAACGACTATCCGCCGGACGAGTATTACGAGCAGCTGCGAGAATTTGTCGATCGAATTACGAGCGGTGATCGGCAGTGAAACAGATTCAGAACTCGCCGCACGTCGTTTTGGCATTGCTAGCAAACGCCGCTTCGTGGTCTTGCTATTGACGTGCCGCGCGCGTTTTCTTATTAGCAGCGGCTATGTTTGCAATAAAATGCCGCTGGTTCGTTCCGGCGCTCTTCGTAATCGCCGCACTCGCCCGGCCTGGCCTCGCACAGCCGTCTCCGCAACAGCCACAAGAAGGCGTGTTGTTGCTCAAGCACGGCGCAACGCTGCGCGGGTTCATTACACCCGCGGGTGACCGCTACATCGTCCTGTTAGGAGAATCGGGCGAAGTGCGGGTGCCGGCTGCGGACGTCGCCGCTGTCGTGAACAGCCTGCCAGAAGCCTACGAATTCAAACGGTCGGTGCTCGACGACCGGCTCGCCAGCCGAATTGATCTTGCGCAATGGTGTCTACAGCACCAGATGCCGGCACGTGCGGCCGACCAGCTGCTTGCCGCGGAAAGGCTCTTCGGTCAGCAACCGCAACTGGAATTGCTCCACCAACGATTGCTCGCCAGTGCCAAGGTGCAGCCTTCCTCGGGAGAACCGGCTGAGATGGCAGCGGTGATCGCCAAGGTCAGCTTCGAAGAGGAACTAAGCGGGTTCCCGAGCGGCACAATCGAATCGTTCACTTCGACCGTCCAGCCGCTGCTGTTGAACCGTTGTGCGTCGGGCGGGTGCCACAACACGCGAGGAACTAGCGCGTACGTCATGTTCCGGCCGTTTCTCGGCCAGGCGACAACGCGACGATTGACCGAACGCAACCTCCAGGCAACTTTGGCTTACATCGATCGAGCGGCACCGCTGGAAAGCATCTTGCTGTCGAAGGCGGCGACCCCTCACGGCGGCGCGGCAGTTGCGACGGTCCAGGAGCGAGAGCAAAAACAGCTCGCTATTTTAGAGGCCTGGGTTCGTAGCCTTGGAGCGCGACGCCAAGCATCCGAGCCGACGACGATCGCACCGGCGAACGAACTGTTGTTCCAGCCTGGCTGGATGGCGAACGCTGACTCCGCCACCGCCGTGACCGCAGGGCGCTCAACGCGACCGCCGAAAGTAGTTGCTGAACCGGCCGGAGACCCCTTCGATCCCGCACTCTTCAATCAGCGGCATCATGGTCGCACTCAGTAGTTGCGCGGCAGCCAGCGATCGGTTAGAATTCGGCGACGTTGCTCGTTCCCGATGCCGGCTCTTGCGGTTCTCTCATGCGTCCGAATATCCTCTGGTACTGCACCGATCAGCAACGCTTCGACACGATCGGGGCGCTAGGTAACTCGTTCGTCCGCACCCCGGCGATCGACCGTCTGGTCAGCGAAGGCGTGGCGTTTACGCATGCTTACTGCCAAAGTCCGATCTGCACGCCCAGTCGTTCCAGCTTCATGACGGGGCTGTATCCGGCGCGACTCCACAATACTCGCAACGGCAACGAGACGTTTCCGACTTGGCCGCCGTTGATCACGAAGCTGATTGCCGACAGCGGTTACGACTGTGGGATGATCGGTAAGTTTCATCTGCAAAGTTCCGGTCATCGGACCGAGCCGCGTCTTGACGACGGGTTTCGGTACTGGAAGTTCAGCCACGCACCTCGCGACGATTGGCCCGAGGGGCATGATTTCGCCGAGTGGGTTCGCGAGCGTGGGGGAGACCTCGACGCGATGCGAGCTAGCGACGGACGGGTGTCCACCGAGTTTCATCAGACAACTTGGGCGACGGAGCGAGCGATCGAGTTCATCTCGCAGTCGCCGGGCGAGCCGTGGCTGCTGAACGTCAATGTGTACGATCCACACCCGCCGTTCATTCCACCAAAGTCGTATGCGGATCAATTCGATCCCGCCGAGATGCCTGGACCTCACTTTCGTGACACCGATCTCGATCAGCAGGCGAAGCTCGCGGCCATCGACTTCCAAGGCGGTGTCCGGCGTCCTGAAGAGTTTGACGCGAAGGGCGAGCAGGCTCGTTACTATGCGATGATCGCTCAAATCGACGACCAGTTCGCCCGGATTCTTGATGCGTTGGACGCCACGGGCCAGCGCGACAAGACGGCGATCATCTTCACCAGCGACCACGGCGAGACGATGGGCGACCACGGCTTGATTCAAAAGGGTTGCCGGTTCTACGAAGGCTTGATCCGAGTCCCGCTGATCTTTTCCTGGCCAGGCCATTTCCAAAGCGGCTTGCAAAGTTCGGCCCTTGTCGAATTGCTCGACATGACCTCGACGATTGTCGAAATCGCGGGAATTGACACGCCGGACTACCTGCAAGGCAAGTCGCTGCTGCCGATTCTGCGAGGCGAGTGCCGCGCCGATCACTTGCGAGAGGCGGTTCGGTGTGAGTATTTTGATGCACTCGATTCGCATTTCACCGGCGGCACGGGGACGTTTGCGACGATGTACCGCGATGGGCGTTACAAGTTGTCCGTCTATCACGGCCACGGTCTCGGCGAGTTGTACGATCTGCAGGAAGATCCGTGGGAGTTCGAGGACTTGTGGGATGATCCGGCGCATCAGGAATTGAAGCATCGGCTGATCCACGAAAGCTTCGATTCGCACGTCCTGCTGACAACCGATGTCGGCTCCCGCCGCATCGCACCGATGTGAGGAGTGCAGTGCTCGGTGTTGTTCCCGAGGACAGGAGTCGCACGGTCGATGTAGAAGTTGTAATGCCAAGAGGAGAAGTTATGCACCACGTTTACACACACGTTGTTTTCCTTTGCCTGATTGGGATGGCACCCTTTGCGGAAGTGCCAGCCGCCGAAGACGCGCGCACTGAGTTGGCCGATTGGATCAAGACAACAGACGGTACCGTCGAAGAACTTGCAGCTTGGCCCGGGCTTGAGATCGACGACGGCGTAGCGTTTCGCACGAAGGGTGCGGTCTACTTGAAGCTCGCCGATTGGCCTGCATCGAACAAAGTCGCCTTCCCGCGACTGAACAACCCGACGAAGAATGTCTACCTGCTCGGAAAGCCGGACGCGGAACTGAAACTGACGCCGGAGCCATCGAAATGGATCATCGATCTGCCGAAGACGTTGCCCGCAGGTGCCCGCCCCGTCGTCGTTGTGAAGACGATCGGAACACCTCATTTGCCGCGTGTGCCGGAACGAATCGCGGCAGACGATGCAGGCGTCTTGATCATGCCCGCGCACAAGGCGGTGACGCACGGCGAGATGCTGCGCTACGAACCGCAGCCGCATAAGAACACGGTCGGCTATTGGACGAAACCGGCGGATTGGGCACAGTGGCATCTCGAAGTCAAGCGCGCTGGGAAATATACGCTGCACATCCTGCAAGGCTGCGGCAAAGGTCAGGGGGGAAGCGAAGTCGGAATACATCTCCGTCTCGCAACAGAAGGGGAGCCAGCGGCAGACCCGCTGCCCGAACCGGCGCTCCGGTTTGTCGTGCAAGACACCGGCCACTTCCAAAACTTCGTGCCCCGCGAATTGGGCCACATCGAGTTGAAAGCACCGGGGTACTACACGCTGGAGATTCGCCCCGCGCGCCTGGCCAAAAACGCGGTGATGGACGTCCGCGAGGTGCGGCTGGTTCCCGATCAAGACAGGTAAGCATTGTTGACCGATCAATTAACGTCGTAATGGTGGCTTCCAGCCGCCACCATCGATAATCCGCGAGTTTAAAGTAAGCTCGCGCACAATGTAGACCGCACACTCCGTGTGCGGAATTCGGCACACGGAGTGTGCCATCTACAATTGTGCGGTTGCGGATTACTTGCGGCCGATGAATGCTTCCAGCGCGGCCCACTTGGTCTTGAGCTTCTGCTGGCGATCCTCTTCTTCCCCTGCGGTGATTTCCTCGAACTCGGCATCGACCTTGAGGAGTTCGGCTTGGTTCAGGCTCAGCTTGGCAATGCGGCTTTCGTAGTAGATCGGCACCGTGGCCTTGTCGATCACGGCTTGCTGGATGTCGTAGACCGAGACGTACTCGCCAAAGACGGCCCGCGTGTTGGCATCGTACTGCTCGATCGGCGTGCCGGTGAAGCCGATGAATGAGGCGTTCGGCAGGGCGTCGCGCATCCTGCGAGCCAGCCCGTCGCCAAAAATTCGCTCAAACGCTTCGTCGTCCGCTGCCTTGCAGAATATCTCGGTGCGAGAGTTTGCTCGATGCTCAACCTTTGGGATCAGGGTTGAGCGAACGATGAACGTCGAGGACGAACTCGGAGTGTTGGCCCTTGGTAAACATCAAGTGGACCTCGTGTCGCGCACGAGTCAGACCAACGTAGAACAAACGTCTTGGTTCGTGTTTTCCTTTTTCTGTCACGTTATTCCGAGGCAACACGCCCCGATCCATTCCGAGCATGAAGACAACGTCAAACTCCAGCCCCTTGGAGCTGTGAAGAGTGATCAGCTTCAGATGATCGCCACCGCTAAGTTGACCCGCGAATTGCGCAACAGACCATGTTGCCATCGCCTTTCCCGGTGAACAGGCCGCTTGAATTTTCTGGAACGCTACCACGTCTGGCGCGAAAGACGGAACCAACAAAGCAATCTGCTTAAGACATGCGGCATCGAATGCCTGCAACCAGGATGCAAGGCTGCACGAAGGGTCGCGAGTCGCAAACAGAAACTTCACCAATGCTCGCCGCTCATGCACCAAGTCAGCGCTGCTGTTGGCCGCGATCCAAAAACCCCTCCAGGAAGAAATGAGATCAGAGAGTCGCACGTCGGCCGATCTCCATCCGCCACAGCACCAAGCAGCGCAACCTTCAAGCCAGCGTGTGAACGGTCCTTTTTGGTACGGCGCATTTCGGTCGATGCGAACCGAGTCGAATCCAGAACTCGTCGCAGCAATCGCGATTTGGTCACCGACGTTCTTATCTGGGTAAAGCACTGCGATCTCGCCAAGCCCGTGAGCAACGCCAGTTTCGAGTAGTTTCGGAATCAATTCGCAGATCGCCTTGGCTTGGCCTGGGACGCCACCAAGACATGGATGAAAATCAATGACTCCAATACCCGCGTTTGCTGCTTGATACCCGCGTTGCTGTCCTAACGCCGCCTCGGAAGCCGTGATGATCTGTTGGCGGCTTCGATAATTCAGCTTTAGGCGAATCGGCTCCACACGATCATCGCCAGCAAGTTGTTCGAGCAGTTCCGGCTGTGCGCCGGTAAATCCATAGATTGACTGGTCGGGGTCACCAACAACGAACAGGCGAGAACATCGCGAGTTGCCGAGACACAATGAATTCACCAAGCGATGCAGTGGGACTCCAAGATCCTGATACTCGTCAACAACCAAGATTGGAAACCTTGCATGTATCGCCTTTCGGACCCATTCGTGGCGTTCAATCAGTCGAAGGCCAAAGAGCATCATGTCGTCAAAATCGATCATGCCTCGCGAATGAAGCTGCGCCTCGTACGCCTCGATTACCGCTGCGGCTTGTGAGTCACGGTCATGCCAATCAGGCGACTCTCGGTCGAGAATTCTGCGACGATAGCTGTCAAAGCGAGTTCTCCAAGAACTCAGCCGCTCATCGCCAACAAGCCTTTTCAATGTATCGCTCAAGCAGCGATCCGCCTCCGCCTCCGTTGCTACTCGAAGCGGGATTGGCAGCGGCTCGTTCGCAAGTTGAGCATACGGTTGAACAATGCACTTGAGGCAAAAGGAATGGACCGTTCCGACGAAAAGATTGGGCGTACCATGTACGCCAACTGAGCGAAATCGCCGTTCAAGTTCGCGGGCGCATTCAGAGCTGTAGGTGATACATGCCACGCCGCGAGGAGCCTGCACGTCTTCAGCGAGCATCCGTGCGACTTTGGCTGTCAGGACCTTTGTCTTGCCGCTGCCGGGGCCGGCAAGGACAACGCAGTTACCGGTGGAGTTGTACACCGCCCACTGCTCTTTGTTGGCTCGCAACGACTCCACCGCCACTGCGAATCCGGCTGGTTTACCGAGTTGTCTCGACGACATAAGCGATTGCATCCTTGATGGACTTGGGGCAGTTTTTGTTTGGTATCGTGGCAATCCTTGCTGCCCATCGTTGCGAGAATCGCCCTTTACCGACTTCATTCTCGATGTCTCGCAGCATCTGAGCCGAATTGAGCGTACCGTTGGCGTTCTTCCACTCATTTTTCGCCCGAAGTCGTGCTTGGTTGTTGGTGCGAACCAAGTCAAGAAACGCGTTCTTCATCGAATTGCGGCGACCGCAATGCCACATCGCGACTTCAAGAGTATGCCGGGTCAGAAAGAGCCCGTTGCTTTCGCACTCTGCGATGATTTCGTCGTCGCTCCCCTCGAACTCGTCGTCGAACTCATTCAGCAGTCTACGGAGTCGCGCGATGCCAAGCTTCTTCCCGGTCACCTTGGGATCCTCGTCGGTCACAATCGCGAGCGGGATATTCAGTCCGTTCGAGCCAAAGAACTTGAGGTACGGAAAGAAGTGCGTCCCACCGATTGAACACACCGTGATACCCAACTGATCAAGGTCGTGGCCGAGTTTCTTTGCGAGAACCGGGATGAGGTACTCCTCAGCTTCACCTTCAACAAGGATTGCTCCCTTCGCGAACACGATTTCGCCGCGTGTTACGTCCAAGTAGCGCTCGATGTCCGCTGCTTCGGTCTCTGAAAGCTCGACCGAGGCTGTGCTGACGCCAATTGATGAGTTGTCGGGCGCATCGCGACGTAAGACAACGAGCGAGCGAACTGGGGCGACGCTCACCACATGAGGTGAGTGCGTCGTCAACAGCACTGTTGCAGTCGTTTCCGGTTGTGGCGAATCACTGGTGGCGTTGCGCGGCGAAAGCAAGGAACGAAAGACGCATCGTTGAAGATGTGGGTGCAAGTGCGCCTCAGGCTCTTCGACGCCGAGGAATGTGTGCGAGCGGTTTCCGGTGGCCTCATCCTCTGCGACCCGCATCATCGTGAGGACAAAATACAAAAGATTTGCAGCACCAAGGCTCGATTCTGGAACGCCTCGAACGCCACCATCAATCAACAGCCTCAAAGCGCGAATGAGGCGGTCGCCTTCCGTGGGACTGAATCCAAGAGTCACCTCGGTCGTGTGCCCAGCACCGACGATGCCCGTAAGCGACGAGTTGATGAGCCTGACCAAGCCTTGAATGGCCTCTACGGACAGAATCTGATTCGTGGCATTCGTCACTTGCTCGGCGAGCGTGGCGAGTTCGGAGCGGTCAATCTTGCCCGATACGTTTTCCAACAAGGGTCGGAGAGGTGATCGTCGCCAATTTGCCAAATCACCTTCCGCGTCCCGAAGTGCGGGCAAGACATCCAATGGCATTCGTCGGCGAAGTTCGTACGTCAGACGATTCTCCGGGCGGTCTCCGCCGAAAAGCACAAACTCGTAGTCTTGTTCCGACGTTGGTTCCGACGCCTGGCCAGCAATTGGCTGAAACGCATAGGTCAAACGCGCCACCATTGGTTCTGGCTCGACCAGATGCTCGGCAAGTAAGGCAAGGTCATCCTCATTTTCTTCAAAGTCGGTCACGTCCACCGAAATCACGATGCGGTCGGTTCTTACCAGCGGTCGTGGAACGCCGTCCCAAAAGTCTTCAAGCCGGAGTTGGCGACTTGAATCGGGTAGCGATGGGTCGAGGATCAACCGCAGCGCGTGAAGCAGGTTCGATTTTCCTACTCTGTTTTCCCCAACGATCACTGCGTGATCGCTCAAACGAACGTCGAGTTTGTGAAAGTTCCGAAAGTTGTCGATCTGAATTCGTGAGATTCGCATTGGTGTCGCCAGTGGATTTTCGAGGGAATTCAACGGGTGAAGAAGTCGTTCTTGTTCGGTTTATCATCGACTACCTAGCCACGGACGCGGGTTTGGCGGAGCCCCTTGTACGGCGCGAGCATCTCGACCAGCACACGGACTACGCAGCGCCGTCGGTTTTCGAGTCTTTCAAGCATTGGTGCGTCTCCGGCGTTTTGGGGGCTTTACCGAGGCGGTCGGTTTGGACGTATCAGCTTTCTCCTTCGCGGAGTCGCGGATCGCGTGAAAGCCCATTTGATTTTGGGGCGGATCGGGCGGAGCCATGAGTTGGCGGATCGCGGCGACGAGTTGCTTGATCGCCTCATCGTGGCTGCCGACCTTGCGTTCGAGTTGATCGAGCTTGCCGGCCAAGTCCTTGTGAGCCAGCACCAGTTGCCGCAGCTTCACGAAGGCTCGCACGACGAACACGCTGACTTCCTCCGCGCGCGGCGAGTTCAGCACGCTGGCCGCCATGACGACGCCGTGTTCGGTGAAGACGTACGGAAGCGTCGGCGAGAATTTGAGCTTGGAGACGTGGTCACAATTTGTGACCACCTCTTGCTTTTCCTCGGTTGATAACTGAAACATGAAGTCCCGAGGAAACCGGTCAATGTTCCGTTTGACCGCTTGGTTCAGCGCCTTGGTACTGACCCCCCGTACAAAGCGGCCAAATCGCTGGCCAAAACGACCTTCTGGCCACGAAGTTCCACGATCAGCGGTTCGATTTGGTCTACCAGAATGAGCTTCGTTTCATCGGTCACAGCGTTCTCCTCGTGAGCAGTACGTCCTTGTGGTCACAAATTGTGACCACATCCGAGTATTCAGTCACCCCCCCGTCTCCGGCGTTTCGGCGGCTTCACAGGCGCGGGCTCGCGGGACAGTTCGGCTTCGAGTTCCTCAATCGACGGCAGGCTGCCGCGCAGGTTCTTGGGCAGCGACTCGACGAGCCTGGTTTCCCACCCCGCGACGCCGATCGGTTTGCGGATGTCGCGGAGGGCGTATTCGGCGATCAGCGGGTTCTTGTCGCGGCAGAGGATCAGGCCGAGGGTCGGTTGATCCACCGCCGGGGCTCGCAGCAGTTCGTCCACCGCCGACAGGTAGAAGCTCATCTTGCCCTCGTACTCCGGCTCGAACGACCGCATTTTCAAGTCGATGACGAAGAAGCAGTGCAGCCGGCAGTGATAGAACAGCAGGTCGATCGAGAACTCTTCGCCGCCGACTTCGAGCGGATACTGCTGGCCGACGAAGGCGAAGCCGACGCCCAGTTCCAGCAAGAACTGGCGGATGTGAGCCGTCAGTCCGGCTTCCGCCTCCCGTTCGCAGGCGTCGGTGGCGAGCGTCAGGAAATCGAAGTTGTACGGGTCGGCCTTGCCTCCATTGCCGTTTCCGAACGTTTGGGGCTTGATGAATTTGTCAGCCTGCACAAACATCCCGTTACTTTCTCAGTCGGCGTCGTACACGTGACCTTTTAGCGAGCCAGCATCACGATCAATGTCCGAAGTACACTTGCGCGAGTGTAAAACTGGCCCGCCTCATTAGCCCTCACATCTGCCAACTGCGTGACGCCAGTTTACAAAGTCCCCTGAGGGATATCCACGGCTAGATCGACCGACTTTGAATCCAACAATACTGCTCACGGCGTCGGATGAGACTTCACGAACCGTGTCCGACGCAGCCTGCGCCGGTTGCGGACGCTGGCAGCATCCGCCACGAATGTCTCACTTCAAACCGCGCGAAGTACAATCTCCTGTAGCAAACAGTCTCTAGCGAGTGGTCTCTGCTGTGGTTAGCATAGGTGCCTTGTCGCAATTCGTGTCTACATGCATTAAGTCTCAAGGTGACCGTGATCGTGGCCGACGTTCAAGGGACTGCGAAGAAGATCATTGCCAACGTCGAGCGAGCAATCGTCGGTAAGCGTCAACAACTGATCCTGGCGTTGGCCGCTTGGTTCACGGAAGGACACATTCTGCTAGAAGACGTGCCGGGTGTTGCCAAGACGATGTTGGCGCGCGCGTTGGCGCGCAGCGTCGGTTGCACGTTCAAGCGGATTCAATGCACGCCCGACCTGTTGCCGAGCGACGTCACCGGAGCGTCGATCTTCAACCAGAAAACGGCTGAGTTCGAATTTCGCGAAGGGCCCATCTTCGGACAGATTGTGTTGGCTGACGAAATCAATCGTACGACGCCACGGACGCAGGCTTCGCTGTTGGAGGCGATGGCCGAGGGTCGCGTTACCGTCGATGGCATCACGCATACGCTGGCTCCGCCCTTCTTGGTCATCGCCACGCAGAATCCCATCGACCACGAGGGAACGTTCCCGCTGCCCGAAGCACAACTCGACCGCTTCCTGATGAAGTTCAGCCTCGGCTATCCGTCGTTCGAGGACGAGCTGAAAATGCTCGAACTGCTGCAACACACGCATCCATTGAACAGCCTCCAGCCTGTCGTGACGGCGGACGAGCTAGTCGCTTGTCAAACGGCGGTTCGCGAAGTTCACATTGACCAGAAGGTCCGTCAGTACCTTTTGCAGATCGTTCATCTGACTCGCGAACACGAAGAGTTAAGTCTCGGCGGTAGTCCCCGCGCGTCGATCGCACTGTTTCGCACTTCGCAAGCAATGGCCGCGATTCGCGGCCGCAACTATGTGCAGCCCGACGATGTCAAACGCATCGCGGCCCCGGTACTGACCCACCGCCTGATCCTCAAGCCCGAAAGCCGTCTGCGGCGCGTGACCGCGGCACAAGTCGTGCAAGATGTCATTGATGAGATCGCCGTGCCGACAATCGAGTAGACAGCCTGGGCTAAAACCCAAACATTACCTTCGGAAGGAACTACCTGCATATGAAACAAGTTGTAAGGCGATCGGCCGAGAACTCTCTTGTAGGCCGGATCAAGGCTCTGCGCAGTTCCGGCAGCAGTGCGACGCCCGGCTCATTCCGGAACTGCGAAGACTTGGTCCGGCCTACTTTCTATGTACTGGCCGCGTTGTTGCTTTGCACCAGCGCACGCTCTGCGGAGCCGATCATCGAACGTCGCCTGCCGCCCCCCGGCATCGAGATTCCACTTGCCGACCGCGAGCGATTGGCGGGCGAAGTCAGCTCGCTAAAGGAAGAACTGTTGTCTGTCCGGGATCGCGCGCATTCGGCGGATGTCGAAGTGTTCGTCAAAGCAGTTGATTTCGCGCTGCTGCACAACGAGTTCTATGCCGCCAAGGATGTTGAGAAGGCGGATCGCCTGTTGAAGACGGCACGCGAACGACTCGCGGAGTTTAAGGCGGGGAATCCGTTTTGGCTCAGGCAGAAAGGACTCGTTGTCCGAGGTTATCGATCGACGATTGACGGCTCGGTGCAGTCGTACGGCCTGGAGATTCCAAGCGACTTCGACTTCACGAAGCGAGTGCCGCTTTACATCTGGCTGCACGGGCGCGGCGATACGGCGACGGATTTGCATTTCATCGACCAGCGTCAGACGAAGGCCGGTCAGATTCAGCCGCCCGGCGCGATCGTCGTGCATCCATTCGGCAGACAGTGCGTTGGCTACAAGTCGGCAGGCGAGACCGATGTCTGGGAAGCGGTTGCCAGCGTGTTCATGAACTATCTTATCGACGACGAGCGCATCGTCCTGATGGGATTCTCGATGGGAGGCGCGGGAGCGTGGCACTTGGGTGCCCATTACGCCCACTCGGTCGTGGCGATCAGTCCGGGAGCCGGTTTCGCGGAAACGGCTCGCTACCAGAACCTCACGCCGGACAAATACCCACCCTGGTACGAGCAGCGGCTGTGGGCACAGTACGATGTGCCCGATTATACGCGCAATCTCTTCAACACGCCGGTCGTCGCATACAGCGGTGAATTGGATAAGCAAATCCAAGCGGCTCGCATCATGGAAGAGGCCTATCGCGAACATGGCCACGAGTTGACTCACATCATCGGTCCCGGTGTCGAGCATAAGTATCATCCGGACTCGCTGAAGGAGGTCCTCGCGAAGCTAGATGAAGCGGTAAAACGCGGTCTGAACCGTACGCCGACGAAAGTCTCGCTCCAAACGCGAACGTTGCGTTACCCGAAGATGTTCTGGGTTGAAGCTCGCGGTTTGCAAGAGCATTGGCGTGACGCGCGCGTTGATGCCGCGATTCTCGACGGTGGGCGAGTTAAGGTGACGACCGAGAACATTACCGAATTGCGATTGACGCCACACAAGAACATGGCGGGAATCGTCATTGAAATCGATGGCGAGATTGTGGAGATTCCAAATACAGCTCTCCCTAATCCGGTTGCCGATCTGAAACGCGACGGCAAGTGGCGGCTTGCCAATCCGCGCGAGTACCGCGACGGATTGAAAAAACGAATTGGCTTGCACGGACCGATTGACGACGCGTTCATGGAGCCGTTTCTCGTAGTGCTGCCTAGCGGCAAGTCATCGAATGAGGAAGTGCAACGCTGGATTGATTTCGAACAACAGCACTTCATCGATCGCTGGCGAGCATTGATGCGCGGCGAGTTGCGATTCAAACAAGATGTCGATGTGAACGACGACGATCTGTTGAGATACCACATTGTCACCTGGGGCACGCCGGAAACGAATCGCTTCCTCAGTATCCTTGCTTCGCCGGATGGCGGATGTCCAATTCGGTGGACCAATGAAACAGTGCAAGTTGGTGAACAAAGCTTCGCTGCGACCCATCACGTTCCGGTGTTGATTTATCCGCGCGGACGTAAGTATCTCGTCGTGAATAGCGGATTGACCTTCCGAGAAGGGCACGACCGAACCAATTCGCTGCAGAATCCCAAGCTGCCGGATTGGGCGGTGATCGACATTCGTCAGCCGCCGAATGATCTGACGCCCGGCAAAGTCGTCGCGGCGGATTTCTTTGATGAGGGCTGGCAATTGAAAGGACGTGTGATTTCGCCCGAGAGCCGGAGTGGGACGCCGTGAGTAATCTGAGGGTGCGTTCCTCTGGGATGCCGTTAGTTATTCTTTTTGCCGTCGTCGCCATCGCTGATCTGAATGCGAAGGGTTTGCCGCTGGCCGAGCCTGCTGCCGTTGGGTTGGACGGCGCCTGTTTATCTCAAATCGATGACGTCGTAGCCGCTGGGATCGACGAAGGCGAGATGCCGGGCTGCGTCGTCTGCGTTGGGCGACGGGGGAAGATTGCGATGCTCAAGGCGTACGGCAATCGGCAAGTTGAACCCGAGAAAATCGAGATGACCGTCGATACGGTTTTCGATATGGCGTCGATCACCAAGCCGGTCGCAACCGCGACCAGCGTCATGTTGCTTGTCGAGCGCGGGAGTCTCAAGTTGACGGATCGCGTGGCCGAGCATCTTCCAGAGTTCACGCAAAACGGCAAGGACCAAGTGACGGTCGAAGATTTGTTGCTTCATCAAAGCGGCCTCACGCCGGACAACGCTTTGTCGGACTACGAGGATGGCCCGGAGAAGGCTATCGCGAACATCTATGCCTTGTCGCTGCGAGCCGAACCCAGGACGAAGTTTATGTACTCGGACGTCGGTTTCATCGTGTTGGCGGAGTTGATTCGCCAAAGGACGGCCCAGGATGTTCACGAGTTCTCGCAAGTGAATCTGTTTCGTCCGCTTGGCATGAACGAGACCGGCTACCTGCCGCGACAGGAACTCCGCGAACGAGCAGCAGTGACCGAGCAGCGGGACGGCCGCTGGATGCGCGGCGAAGTCCACGACCCGCGAGCGTATTGCTTGGGCGGTGTGGCGGGACACGCCGGGTTGTTCTCGACGGCGCAAGACCTGGCTGTCTTCGCTCAGATGTTGTTGAACGGCGGCGAGCACAATGGAACGAGAATTCTGGAGACCGACACTTTGAACACGATGACGTCGGACTTCAAGGTTTCGAGCGGCATTCGCGGACTCGGCTGGGACAAGCAAACCGGCTACTCGTCCAACAAGGGCAAAGGGTTATCGGAACGAGCTTTTGGGCATGGCGGATTCACGGGGACAACGTTCTGGGTCGATCCAGAACTCGATCTCTTCGTGATCTTTCTCAGCAATCGCTTGCACCCCGACGGCAAAGGTTCCGTCAACAGACTAGCCGGTCGAATTGGGACCATCGCAGCGGACGCGATCGAGCGTTAGTCGTCTTTCGCTCCGCGAAAGCTCGCATGTTCGCAGGGCGGACAACGACACTCGTCGCCATGCCAATCCTTAGCGTGCTTCTTGGCTCGCCGCCAACGCCCACCAAATATATTCGAGCGCGGTCTCGACGGAAGTAGTACCATCGTTCGCGAGCACTTCCTCGACGGCTTTCTGTTCGCTTGCCGTGGGGGCGCGATGCAGCGTGGCGTAGAACATGTGCCGCACCTTCTGTTCGCGGCTCATGTCGCTTTCCAAGATGTAGTTGCCGTACACCGTCGCTTTACTCAACCGGCGAGCCTCGGTGGCAACCGTGGCGAGAAGCTTATCGACATCGTTGAGTTCTGTTGGAACGGCACCTGGAATTGTCGTGGGGGCAACTCGCGCCGGCGTCGAATTCGTACCGGTGTTACTCGCAATGCTTGCATAAGCCTGCCGAGCAACCTGCAGCCGTTTAAGAACCGGCTCCGTGTCCGTCCTTGGTTGAGGAAAGCGGTCGAATGCAAGCCTCGCACCAATCTGATCATCCGTCGCAACATCGCCGGTTGACAACGCAAACGGTTCGCTCAACACGATCCATCGAATCAGCGCACGGACATCGTAGTCGTGTGCGGCAAACTGGCCTCCCAACTTGGCCAATAGCTCAGGATGCGAAGGCGGATTGTGCGGACCGATGTTGTCGGCCGGAATCGTGAAGCCGACTCCAAACAACTCAGCCCAGAAGCGGTTGGCCATCGCCTGGCGAAACTGCTCGCTGCGCGTAATGAATTTTGCCAACAGATCTCGGCGGTTCACCTGGGAAACGAGCGGAGTTTTGGGAATCTCCGTGCCGTCAACGAAGATTGGATAGGCATGCTTCATCAGTCCGTTGACAAGTGCGTAGAAAATCCCGCCTTCGTCGGAGTATCGATCGCGATGTACGAGATCCGTGTCCGAAACAACCAGACCGCGATCGCGGTCACGCTTCACTTCCAACTGGCGAAAGAACGCATTCAACTCCCAAAATTGATGTTGTTCACCAACGCTCCAAATGCCATCGTTGTGACACTGCGAACACTCCAGGGAATGAGCCATAAACGTGCGGCTGACGTGTGCCGTCGCGTCCGCATGAACCCCTTCTGAATCCGCGTGGGCCAAGAGGAAATTGGTTGCTCCGTTGTAGCCGGACGACCCGATCTTTCCGCTGCCAGTCGCCGTCAACAGTTCGTACGTCGTTTGATCAAACGGTTTTCCATCGCCAAACGCGCGGCGAAGGTACTGTTCCAGCCCATCCCGATTCGTCTGATTGTTGCCCGACGCCACGAGAATGTCCGCCCAAGTTCGACTCCAGTGCGACGCGAACTCCTCGATGTAAGTGTCGCCTCCGAGCAGCAAGTCGACGAGCAGTTCTCGCTTGTTCGCGTATCGGCTCTCGACAAACGAACTCACTTCTCCCGGGCGGGGCTCGCGGCCAATCAACTTTACATAGACTCGCTGACACCATTGCTCGTCGGTCGCTGCAACAGCCGGTGTGATACTTCCACCTCGCCAGTGATCGCGGACCAGTTCGTTGATGGCGCGGACGATCTGTTCGTCGGCCAGAGGCGCAGGCCGTTCGTCGGGGATGTTGATTTCAGGGATCGGCTCTTGATCTTGAATGGCTGGCACGGGGTCGATCGCGAGCGAGTCATCTGGGATCTTCGTCGGTTCGAAGGCCGGCGCAGGCCGTTCACGACGAGGCTCGAGCGGAATCTCGGCGAGCGTTCCGGGTGGCGGAACCGGGCTGACTTGCAAGTCGCGAAGCGGTGTCCCCGGAGCGGCGATCTGATTCGGCCGTTGATCTTGCCGCTCGGTTGCATTCCACGCGACCCAAACGAACGCGCTGCCAATGCCAACAATGGCAAGCGATGCCGCGATGGTGAGCCAAGGCGATGGTTTGCGACGCGAATTCCCAGCACGCTTGGGATCTCGGACCTTGACTTCCGTCGTGGGTTCCGCCGTCCGACTAGCGGCCACCTGTGTCGCCAACGCTGCGGCGGATGGTCCGCCTGCCGCTTTGTGCCCCGAAGCATCCCAGGCACGCAGTATCCGCGCCGTCAGATCGGGAGGCAACTGGCCTCCGAGAACTTCCTCAAGGCAGGCGTCGATGATTGGGTCGTCAGGAATATCAGTCATTGCATTTTACTTTCGATACAATCGCGAAGCTTTTTCTTCGCGCGTTGCATCAGATTCTTTGCACCATGTTCACTCATGTCGAGCTTGGCAGCGATCAGCTCTCGCGATGCACGTTCTCGAAACCGCAGTTCCAATGCCAACCTCGCTCGATCACTGAGAACCGCCAGGCAAAGCCGCAGCGCGTCAACTAATTCCTCGCCATTGTCTTCGCCCGACCAACGTTCCCAGGTCTGATTCAACTCGTCGATGTTCTCAACCGTCATGACCTTCTTGGCGCGGCGCTGAAACGATACCAGGGAGTTGTAGGCCGTTCGCCGCAAATACGCCGCAGTGGCCACGGGGCTGTAGTCCTCGAAGGGCCGTTGAAGCACCGCCAGGAACGTCTCTTGCGTCAAATCCTCCGCCAAGTTCGACTCGCACCCGAGCGCACGCAAATACCGCCAGACACCTGCCTGATGGTCCTCGATCAGGCGAACCGGATCGAAGGCGGTCGAATCGGGCGTTGAAGCCGCTTTCATGACTGTTGTTATAACGTGAGGAATGGTCGAAAGTACTCAGAAAAGCTACGTCGTCGGGCCTAATTCGCGCCGGCGTGAACCGGCGCATAAAAACGGGCCGAGTGTGGAGGACTCGGCCCGTTGATCAAGCTTCACATGCTGGCCCGTGAGGCTCGATTAGGCAAACAGTTCCTTAATGACCTTGCCCGAGTTGGCAATCTTCATCGGCCGGCCGCTCTTGCTCGTAAATGTTGTTTCGAGCGAAATCCCAAGCGACTTGCAGACGCTCGCCATCACGTCTTGCGACGTGTAAGGCTCGGTGTCAACTCGCGTGCCGTCCTCATTGGTCTTGCCAACCGCGATACCTCCATTCATTCCAGCCCCGCCGACCACGACGCTCCAGGAACGAGCCCAATGGTCGCGGCCGGTGTTCCCGTTGATGCGTGGTGTTCTGCTGAACTCACCCATCCACATCACCGCCGTGTCCTCCAACAAGCCACGTTGCTCCAGATCTTCAAACAGAGCGCTCATCGCACGGTCCAGCACCGGGAGTCGCTGGTTGGACAGCGTGTTGAAAATGTCGGTGTGCATGTCCCAACCGCCGAGATCGACCTCGATGAACGGCACGCCTGCTTCGACCAGCCGACGAGCCATGAGACAGCCCTTGCCGAAGCTATCCATGCCATAACGTTCCTGAACCTCTTGGGGTTCCTCGGCGACTCGGAAGGCCTTCATCTGCTCGCTGGTCATCAAAGCCAGCGTCTTCTTGAGGATGTTCTGATGATCCTCGGCAGCTTGCCCGCGATTCTGGCTGACGAAGCCCTTCTCGACCAAGTCGAGAGCAGCCATCCGCTGCATCAAGCGGTGCTCCTCCATTCCCATTTGCAGGTTCCGGATCTGACCGTTGCTATTGACGGCGAACGGGGCCCATGCCATGCCGAGGAAGCCCGGCCCCTCGCTGCCGCCACCGACGGTAACGAACGGCGGAACCTCTAACTCAGGGCGTTGGTCGAACGTCTCATGGGCGATTACGGCGCCATAGCTTGGGTGCTCCATGTTTAGAACTGGCTTATAGCCCGTGTGCATGTAGTAACGTCCGCGACCGTGATCCGCTTCACTCGTACTCATCGATCGGATGATCGCAGCGTTGTGCATCTGCTTTGCCATCATCGGCATGTGCTCGCTAATTTGCACGTCGCCGCTAGTGCTGATCGGTTTGAATTCGCCACCGGTATTGGCACCGGGCTTGAGATCCCAGATATCCATCGTCGAGGGCCCGCCACTCATCCAAAGCATGATGGCGGACTTGCGGTTTCGCTTGAGCTCTTGAGCGTGAGTCTGGAGCGTATGCCCCATCGTCAACGCTGGAATCGCCATGGCCGAAGCGCCGGCCAAATGGCTCATGAAGTGACGTCGGTTCATTCCGTGCGGCGTGGCAAAATTCTTCATTTCTGTTCTCCCGTGTTTGGTGACCGCGTGTCCGCGGTAAAAAGTGTTCCGGTTCTATTCGTTAAAGTGTCACTGGTTGGTCGATTTTAGTGGTTGATGATGAACTCGTTACTGTTCAGTACCGCCCACCAGATATCTTGTAAAGCCGCCATGGACGCTGCTGCGGTGTCGATCGTTTTCTTATTGCCGCCGCCGGTTGCTCGCGCGACGAACAGTTGATAGGTAATTGCGAGTTCGTCTTTGGTGGGTTGACGCGCGAGTCCCGCCTGAAAAAGATAGTCAATCTGCTGCTGCGGTTTCATGTTGCTGTTGGCTATGTTCCACAGGAAGCTGCCTTTTTTGGCATCCGTCGCATTTTTAATCAGCTCGCCATTGAACATCATCAGGGCTTGAGGAATAGTGCCGTTAAATGTTGTCGACTCGCCACCGTCGTCCGTTCCGAAAGCCAACACAAACTGGCTGAGCCACTGCGATTTGCTCCGTTCCTGAGCTTCGTAGCTTCCGCTAGTCTCGGCTGCACGTGTCGCAACCAAGAGCGACTCGTACAGCTCTTCGGCCTGCATCTGGCGCAGGTAGAAGTGCGTGAACTTCGGTGTCTCACCGAGCAGCGGATCGTCTTTTTCATTCGCCTTCGTCACGCGGCTTGTAAGCGAGTAGGCTTCGCTCAACGTGATCCAGCGAATCAGTTCTTTGAGGTTATAGCTGTGTTCACGCACTTGCTGGCCGAGGTACTCCAACAACTCCGGATGGCTGGCCGGGTTGTGCGGTCCCATGTCGTCGATCGGCTTCGTGAATCCGTAGCCAAAGAAATGTGACCAGTAGCGATTCGCAACACACATGTCCATGTATTCGGACTGCTGAATCAGCTCGCCGAGTTTGTCGCGACGATTGACTTCATTAACAAAGCCGCTCTTGCCGATCTCCGTCTCGTCGACAAAGACAGGGTAAGCGGCTTTCAAAAGTCCATTACGCAGTTCGTAATAAATCTCTGCGTCACTTGGCGTCCCTCCCTCGCCCGCAAAGTCCTGGTCAACCAGTTCCGATCCTAAGATGTCACGCGTTCCAGGCGTGAACTGACGCAGAGCGCGAGTCTGACGGAAAAACGCATTGAACTCCCAGAACTTCTGTTGCTCCCAATCGTTGAAAGGATGATTGTGACACTGCGTACACTGAACTTGCAGGCCGAGGAAGATCTTCGCAGTGTCTGCGGTGGCTTGCGTCCCTTTTTCGTCGTTCACTTTCATCGCTAGGAAGTTAACGGCACCATTGAAGTTCTCGGCACCAGGACGATTCGAGCCGGTCGCCGTCACCAATTCGTCGACCATTTCGTTGTAAGGCTTGTTACGGGCGAAGCCGTCACGAAGGTACTTCTGCATCCCCTCGCGATTGGTCAAGCTGTTCCGTTCGGTCCCGCCAGCTCGCCCGATCAGCACCGTCGTCCAGACCGTGGTCCAGTTCCGTGCATACTCTTCGGTGTACTTGTCGTCGTAGAGTAACTTTCCTACCAGATCGGCCTTCTTGGTGGCCGATCGATTCTTCGTAAACTCTTGAAGCTCGTCGACAGAAGGAATTCGTCCGATGATGTCCAGGTACACGCGGCGGCACCATTCGCTTTCGGTGGCTGCCTGCGATGGCTTCAATTCGTAGGCGTCCCAAGTCTTGCGAAGCTCTTCGTTGATCTTGGCGACTTGCGGGATGCCGAAGTCATTAGGACCGCGAGGAGCGCTCAGCACCGTGAGGGGTGAAGTCGCGAGCATCAAGGCCACCAGCGCGAGTAATTGTGAACAAAGTCTTTCTGCCACGGTTCGAGTCCTCTCTGTTGATCGTTCGTGGAACATTCGTGCGTCTGGAGTACAAACGAAAGGCGAAGCCTAAAGTACTCATCTCAACCTAAAAAATCCCAGACACTCTCTATCGTACTGGTCCGGCTGGGTGAGTCAATCACTTCTGTAGCGGCGGCTTCCAGCCGCCGCTGAATATGTGGCGGCTTCCAGCGGTCGCTGAATATGTGGCGGCTGGAAGCCACCACTACGACAGCTATATCTCGATCCGTCCTAACTTATTTTGAGTGAACAGATAACGCGATCGAGGTGGGCATTCGAACGGCAGGTTGGTTGGCGTAAGTCGCCAGCGACTCAGCGACAGGCGGGATGACTGTATCACTCTGCAACACTCGCGGCAAAGTGATGTTGCGAAAAACAACGAGCGAGTTAGGAGAAATCTCTCCTAACTCGCCCAAGTAGCAGCCGAAACTGCTCTGACGTCGATCCGCAAACGCTCGCCTTCTCTGCTCCGAGCACCTCGACTCTGAACCTCGCCAGAATGTTCCAAGTCCTGGCAAAATCAGCGTTTGCGGTCTCCGTCCAGCTACCTCTTCTTTGGTTCCGACCCCACAGGTTCCGGGCTCTTCTCGGTTCCGACCCCGCAGACGTAGATCAACAGATTTACCAATTCGTTTCCAAAGACGCAGTTGGCAACCAGCAATTGCCGTGCCATCGGGGTCAATCTTCTCGAGTGAAATCGCTCAGCGACGTTTGAACAGCGATTGGGCGATGCTGACGAGGACGACCAACAGCAGCGGGGCAGCGATCGTAAAGAGTATGAACGCCAGCTGAGCGGCCCTTCCACCTTGCAACGCTCGAACGAAATACGAGGCGGCGGCGGCGACGACGCTAACGATTAGCATGATCAGCAACATCGTGCCAATCCCGAACCGCGGCTGCCACGGCCGTGGCGATTGTTGCGGCTCGTTGTTCTCGAATGATTTGCTCATCGTGAGTTGTGCATGGGCATCGGATGAAGTTTCGTAATTCGTTGGACGAGGTCTTGGTGGGTGAGTTCGCCGTGGGTCGGCAGGATCGCGTAGCAGGCGTCGTAGGAACAGCAGTCCAAGATTACTTGTTTTGAATTGGGGACTTGAAACCCATCGGCGCAAGGTTCGTGCCCGTGAACCAAGAGATTCGTATCGGCCAACCTGGCGAACGCCAACGCATTTTCTTCGCGAAAGTCACGTCCCCAAACCAGACGGAACACGGGCCCACGCGGCTGAAAATCGCTGCGTTCAAGCCAGCGTCCTAAGATCCCGATGTCATAGCCATCACGATCTACTCTCTCGGGGATGCTGTGACAGATAAAAACACCCGACGCCAATCTGACGGCCAGGGGACAGCTGGCCAGAAACTCTAAATAGGCATGCCGCACCTGCTCGGCTCGATCTCCGTACAACTGCTGCAGGCCTTCGCGAAACGTCAGATTCAACATCTTGCCGGACTTCATGATGGGAAAGTCCGTCAGTTCGGCGAGTTCGTGGTTGCTGAGAATGAAGTGAAAACGATCCGGGAAAGCATTCTTGAGACTGGCGACATCCTCCAGTAGCAAATGCGACATGCAGCCTCCAGCCGGGTAAGTCGGCCCGCCGTGACAAACCTCCTGCATGACGAGATGACGACGTGGATGGCTGGAAAGATCGGCTGTCTTCAGAAGCTTCTCAAAGTTGATCCGATTTCCGTGAAGATCCGCCGCCACGAGAACTTCGTCTCCGGTGGCACCACTCACTTCGATGACGCTACCAACACGGGCTGGCGAATCCACGTTATGCGCGGTCGCCATCCGCATCGATTCGATTACTTGTTCGACTTGCGCCAGGGAAGCCACCATGTGGTGAGCCTAACAGGACACGCTTGCGTCGTCCACTAACGACTCTGACAGCACGGGGTTCATGTCCGCACGACCGTTACGACCGGTCTCGTCAGACCGCTCCCAACAATCGGGCACCGCTCGGGTGTCTGCAGCGCATTCACATTCTGACAGAGCCCCAGACGCGTCCTATCCTTGAGCAGTGAAGGAGATTCAGGAACACATGACCGCCGAACAACGAAACAGCTATCGCTGCCAGAACATAGACTTAGACCAGAAGGCGGTGATCAGGGTTGGCCAGCGTGAAGTCGTGGCTGAACTAATCAACCGATCCGCCGATGGGTTCTCGGTGACTGCCAAAGGAAGCCTCCGCGTTCGGGAGGGCAAAGTGCTCTTTGTACGGACTTCCGCGGGCTGGTTTCAGGCTCAAGTGATTCACAAGCAAATGAGTGGAGACCAGACAACGCTCGGCTTAGTTCGCCTGGCGGACCTGCCAGACCCGCGTGACGCTCAACTCGTAAAGCCGGGTGGCCGCAAGCTCGAACGAACTGGAAGCGGCTCGACGTCCACCGGTACATTACTGCTGATCACGATTGTCGCCGGACTCACTTTCTGGGGATTCTTGTTGAACTTCACATGGTTTCGCGGATCGGATGCTGGCGGGAGACGCGTCGATCTAGGCGCGTACCTGTCTCGCATGATCGACCAGGTGACGCCGAACTCGAAGAACGCATCAGCCACCGGAGCCGATGCCGCAAGCGCGCCAGCCGCCGCAGATCGGCCTCCACGTCGCCAGAGATCTTCACCTTGAAGTAGCGAATGCCTTGCTGCTTGATGTGGTACTTCATGGCGTCTCTCTCCGCTCGATCAGCCGACCCAGATCGGGCTCGACCAGGCCAATTGTCCGTTGTGCTGGGTAACTCGAACGTAGTACCAATCGGCTGCGGCGCGAGGCCGCTGATCCGACCAACGCAGCTTGGCGGAATATTCAGTCGGTCCGAGAAGCCGATGGACGATGTAGCTCTCGCTGGTGAAGACGCCGGTAAACGTCACGACATTGTCTTCGACCAGATCGGCCAGCCGAGCTTCGACGGTTTGCTCGACAGGTTGCCGGAGTTGCAGCGTGAGTACCGAATCGGGATCTCCTTCCATCTCGCAGACGACCGCTTTCGTCGGATCTTCTGCGTAACATTGGACGCGAGACGTGAAGGATTGCAGCTGCAGTTCTCGCTGTGAGACGGCGCGCAAACGGTCCTGCATCTGTTCTTCATACGGCCCAGATTGAAAGCAGGGAATGGCTTGGAGGAAGCGACCTTTGTCGAGACGCAAGGACATATCCCATTGGCAGGTCCGCCCCAGGTCGAGCGCGGCCCACGGCCCCCAGCCGTATTGAACGCGACACTTCGCACGTCCCGGCAGCTTCACCGCGCTGGAATGATCCTCGGGGAAGTGCCGCTCGATGACTTGGCCGTTGCGAACCAGCTCGATCATCGCGATCGAGTCTTGAGCTTCCACGCGGATGTCGATTTCGCGATCGGCGGTCTTTGCGACGTCTGAGCCCATTGATTGGCCGTTCAATGTAACTTCCAAGGCAATCCGGTCGCCGGTCGCGGCGTAAGTCCGCCGTGCGCGGATCGCTTCGAAGAGACTCGCTCGCGACAGATCCTTCGCCCAAACACCAACAACCCCTTCGCCGAACGCGCCGGGGAAGCCGCGATGGTTGTCGCTCGACGCCACGAAGCCGAAACGCATTCCCTTCTGGAGCTGAGGCACGATCGTGTTGGCCGCCGAACGTCCGCCGTTGCTGTGGCGAATCATCGGAAACGGCGCGCGGTCGGTTTCGGTACAACCATGTTCCTTCGTCATCGCTGCGAAGCAGCGACATGCGATAGCCTGGGACGCAAGTCCCAGGAAATGAAGTCAGATCACGATCGAGTCGCGAAGCGACGGCAGGTGAGAGCACCATCGCACGGACCAGCGATCATGCCGCCGCTTCGCGGCTCCCGAGGGCCATTGCCAAATGCCCCTGGGACTTGCCTCCCAACCTGAAGCACTCGATGCAATCGCAGCCTCTCGGGAGCGTCGTCCGGGCGAAATCTTCTTGATTCCCGTACGTCTCTCCGAGTGCGAGTTGCCGCCGATCGAGATTGATGACGTAAAAACATTGGACACGCGGCAACATGTCGATCTGTTTCCAGCAAACACTTGGGACACGAACCTAAAGAGCCTACTCATGGCGATTAAGGCCGCCGTGTCGGGATGAGTCTGGACCGTTCGGATCGCACGTGTCCCACGCAGGCGGGATCCCTGTCCCCAACGAGCTTGTCTCGTTGGAACAAGAGATTTGTGAGTTAGTTCCGCATCGGGAAAGCGCCGAGACCCCAACGGGCTTGTCCCGTTTGGTGAATGAGATTTGAAGTCGCTGGGCGTCTCCAAATAGTGGGGCCGCGCAGACGACTGATTCACCCACGAGGCAAGCTCGCGGGGGTCTTGAATTGGCGGAGGCCGTTTCTAACTGGTTAATCTTTGGTTCCAAACGGGGCAAGCCCGTTGGGCAACCGTAGAGTAATCTCAGCGGACTGCTAGAACGCCTTCTTCACCGGCGGCAAACCATCAGCCATGCCGGCATCCGTCCGTTTGAGTTCGGCAATCGTTGCTGCCCGCATTTCGCTCAGCTTGCCCGCGAAGTCCGAGTTGATCGCGAGGTTCGTCAACTCTTCGGGATCATTCGCCAAGTCGTACAACTCTTCGATTTGCCCTTCTTTCAACGCGCGGATGTACTTCAGCCGGCCACTCATGAGCGACACCCACCAAGGAACGCCACTCAATTCAAGGATTTCTGGATCTGTCGGAACGACGTCTGTGTCTGAGCCGTACATCCGTCCGGTCAGTGTCGTCAACACAGGCTCCTTGCGGACCAGTTTTGGATTCTTGAGCAAGGGCGTCAGGTCATGCCCGTGCATCGTCCAAGGCAATTCAATTCCGGCGAAGTTGAAGAACGTCGGAACCATGTCGACGCCGCCAACCGGCGACTCGCAAACGGCATCTTGCGGCAACTTGCTCGGCATGCTGACGATCATCGGCGAACGAATCGTGGCATCGTACGGCGCGAGCTTGGTGCAGAAGCCATGCTGCCCCCAGCCGAAACCTTGGTCGGACGTGAAGACGACCAGCGTGTTATCCAGCTGGCCGGTATCTTTCAGCGTCGCCATCAACTTGCCAACGCCTTCATCGATTGCCAACACGCCTTGGTGATACTGCCGCACCCAATCGGTCAGCGTATTGCCGTGGATGCCTTTCGCGCCTTCCACCGTCTTGCCGCCGAAAGCTCCACCTTTCATCACGGGCTCGCCGTTGTCTCCCTTGACCCAGAATTCGATCTTCTGCTCCCACTGCGGCTTGCCGGGGCGCGGTGGAAAGATATCGGCGGGCGTGGGAACACGGATATCGGGATACGCGTTCATGTGGCGATCGGCGGGCGTGAAAGGACCGTGGACGGCTCCGTAACACACCCACAGATACCACGGCTTGTCCGCATCGCGATGCTCGCCGCGGATGAAGTCGTCGGCCCACTTCGTGTAGTTGTCCGTCGAATACCCTGCGGTCAATTTCGCTTCGCCGCCGTTGGTCTCGATCAGTTGGTCGTAGTAGTACGCTCCCGAATTTTTCACGTGACGAGGCCGGTTCCAAACGACTTGGTAATCCCAATCGCGTCCGAAACCGGTGTCGGTGCCGGTGTGCCATTTGCCGATTTGAGCGGTGCAGTAACCGTTGTTGCGAAAAACGCTGGGCCAAAAGGGGCACTTCGCCGGATCGTACTCGCTGCCCGGATACTCGCCGACCATCCGCATCGATTCGACGCCGTAGCTATGGTGACCGGTCAGCAACGCTGCTCGCGACGGCATGCACCAAGTGCCGATATAGGCATGGGTGAAGCGGACTCCACGTTTGGCGAGATCGTCGATGTTGGGTGTGTTGACCCAATCGTAAGCCTCGGGATAGCAGCTGACCGTGCGGTGCGAATGATCGTCTGTGTAGATGAACAGAATGTTGGGCCGATTCGGTTTTTCCGCCGCGTTACCGCGGGGAGCAATCGCCAAGCGGGACGCGACTGTCAAGAATGCAAGCAACAGGAAAATGCGGCGACGGGACATAGCGGGCTCCAGGCTGAGAAGTCTCGGCGGTAAAGTCAGTGGACCGACGGTCGCCAATGTAATCCAATGTCAGGCCAGTTCGCAAATCAGAGCATCGAAAATCGCCCCCCAATATTGAAGTAGTGGCGGCTGGAAGCCACCACTACAAACTCCTGCAATCGGACCAGACATGCCGGAGCAAAGTCGCTAACATCTGTGCCAACTCGACTTGCCGATAGCAACGAAGGGAGGGGAAGAATCGGTGCCTCTTCAACCAAACTCTAGGAAAACACTGGGAACAGAAGACATGGCGACGGATTCAACGGCCAGCGATGCATCACCCGATCGGTCTCAATCCGGCGAGCTGGCCAACTCGTTGACGCACGGAACCGGACTTTTGCTGAGTCTCGCCGGCGCTGGTTTCATGATTCCCGCGACGCAAGCGTTAACTTTCGGCGTCCAGCTTGCGGTGGTTGCTTATGTCGCGTCGCTTGTCGCCGTGTACGGGTTTTCGACGTTGTCTCACGCGGTCCAGTCAACCGCGGGAAAGCACCGGCTTCGAGCTTGGGATCAAGGGACGATCTACTTTCTGATCGTCGGGACGTACACACCGTTCGTTGCCGCCTATCTTCCGCCGACGCAAGCTGTGTTGCTGTCAACTGGCCTGTGGTTGGTGGCCGGATTCGGGTTCTGGTCAAAGGTTGTCGCGAATCACCGCATCAATGAAGCGTTCTCCAGCTGGACTTATATTGCACTTGGTTGGTTCCCCGCCCTGATGTTCATTGGATACGTGCCGTTTGGCTGCGCGATGTGGATGGCGCTGGGGGGCGTCTGCTACACGGTGGGCACGGTGTTTCTCGTGCTGGACACCCGGGTCAGCTTCTTCCATGCGGTCTGGCACGTCTTCGTCATCGTCGCCAGCGCATGCCACTTCTACGCGATTCTTACGTACGTTGTCGTCTAGCCCGGATTATTCATGAACCGGTCAGCATTCTTCAAAATATACGTTTGTGAAAAGAGTTACGGCTATCTTGCCCAAAAC
>JAQBZB010000451.1 GCA_027622275.1 Planctomycetota bacterium
ATCGATGGCGGCAAAGGCCAATTGGGCAAAGCGGTCAAAGCGTTTGAAGCGTTGGACATCGACGCCCCACTGGTAATTTCACTCGCGAAAAAAGAAGAGCTCATCTACATCGACGGCCAACCCGAGCCGCTCCGGCTCAGCCGCAGTTCTTTTGCCCTGCGGCTCTTACAATACGTCCGCGACGAGTCGCATCGGTTTGCGCAGCACTATCACCACCTGCTACGGCGAAAGCGGACTCTGGGAGAAAGCTAAATCTCGCGAATCACAAAAGAGTGGTGCCGTGAAAATGCTCGAGAGGGCAATGCCGTGAACGATTTTTTCATTGGGATATTGCGGTGTTTTCGCTCCCAGTAGCAGACGGCGCCAGACTTCGATAGGGGTAGGGAAGTCCGGTTAATCCGGACTCCCCTCCCTCCGAACCGTGCGTGCGGTTCTCCCGCACACGGCTCTCCAGTTAGTAGTTGCCGCTGACGGATTGATCGAAACGAAAGTGGGCTTCGCGCAGACTATAAAGGCCCGCTTTCGCAAAGTAGGCATTCGGCCAACGTTGCTTGCGTGGTAAACGCTCGGGGTTCTTCCGATGACGTTTCAAGAGCAACCGCCGGAGGCGACTGCGAGTCTTCGCGTCAAGGTCTTTGTAGATCGTCCAGCGACAGTGTCGAAAGTAGCCGAACCAACCTATCAAGACGCGGTTGAGTTCTTTTGCAATCGACTCGATCGAACCGGACCTCTTTCGAGGCGTCAGTTCCTTGATCCGAGCCTTCATCTTCGCAAGGCTCTCGCGGCGAGGATAGATCTTGTCCCCGCGAAACGAGTAGCCCAGAAACGCGAAGCTCTCAGAACGGCTGTCGACGATCTTCGTCTTCGTCGGATGCAGCGTCAGACCTGCCGCCTCCACCCACTCGGTGATCATTTGCAATGCCACTTCGGCCTCGAACTCGCTGCGGCACAGAACGACAAAGTCGTCCGCGTAACGCACCATCTCGAAGCCGTGTTCGGCCATCTCATGATCCAGTGGATTGAGGTACAGATTTGACAGCACCGGTGAAAGAACGGCCCCTTGTGGAACTCCGGCAATCGGCGTCCACTCGCGGAGTTCTTCCAGAATGCTCTGATCGAGAAATAACTTGATCAGCTGCAACATCCGTGAATCCGAAATATGCTTCTTGATTAACGTCAACAAGCGGTCTTTCGGAATCGAATCGAAGTAACCTTTCAGGTCCGCATCGACCACGTAAACGTAGCCTTCCTGAAGCTTCTGCTCGACGATGCGAAGCGCATCATGAGCACCACGTCCGTGACGGAAGCCGAAGCTCCGTTCGTGGAACTGGTGGTCCAGTATCGGCTCGATCACGTTTACCAGCGCCCGTTGGACGACTCGGTCGCGGACCGTCGGGACGGTTGCCGCATAATGCACCTCGTGCAGTGAGTGTTGGGGATAACGAGCGCAGACTGGCCTTTAACTGCATCGGTTGAAAGTCAAAACAGAGTTATGTCATTTTAATTTTTGAGTTGTTTTCTGGAGCTTCTTGGAACGCTGTACCCAGTCGTTGAGTTCACGTTCCTTTTCGGGCGTGAGAGTAATCCAGTGTGGCCGACCTGGTTTCCGCTGACGAGTCGTGAGGACCTGATGCGCAATCCAGTAGTGCACGACGCCCGGATTTACTCCAAACCGTTCGGCGACTTCGCCAACCGTCAACTCACCAGGCCGTTTGAGTTTTACCGGCGGAATACTGTGCTTGAAACGAATCCACGCAATCATCGACTTTGTAAAGGGACGACCGTGAGAGCTTTGCTTGCCTGTTTTGTTGAGCACTTCTGCAATCTCATCATCATCGTGTGTCGCTGCCAATCGACGAACTTCATCAATCTGTTCTTGCGGATATCGCAAACGATCAGCCATCTTAGCTGGAAGTACCAACGGGACGTCTTCGCACGCACCCCCAGCCCAGCGTACGTGGAGTGTTACGTTAGAGCCTTCGTGTCGCTCGATGGTGATATCGGCGACGAGCAACCGTAACATTCGCTTTCGATCCTTGGCCGTCGTTGAAGATGATTTCCACAGACGTGGAAAGTCAGATGCCAATTTGAGAATGCGGTCACGTTGCTCAGACGTGAAGGTCCGAGTTTGGCGACGCCCAAATTCGTCCATTTGACGTTTGACTTCATCAACTCGCTGCAGAGCTGCATTCCAACGTTGTTCTAATGAACTTGCAACCAAGCGGTTGTCTGGATCGACTTGTTCGTAGCGACGCTGAGCCAAGTTGGCTTCGTACGTAGCACGCTCTAGGCGCATCTGCCACTGACGATGAATCGTCCCTTCACGTTGCGTCAGCTCCTCTTGCGCCGCAAGAGCAAGCTCCAGTTGATCTGTACTGAAGATCTCAAGCAGACGCTCGGTTAGTCCTTTATCCAGCGGCGGGCAAGCGACGCTCATGCACGCCTTCTTGCTTCGACCTTGGCGCTTCATCCAATTGCATTCGTAGTTCGGATTGATACCGCCATTTCCTTGATAACGAACGGTTAGACGGCGACCGCACTTGTTGCACATCAACAACCCTTGCAACAGCGCCAAACCCTCTCGCGCCGATTGTGGCAAGGTCGTACTGTTCGTGCGATTACGACCAAGCTGATCCAAGTTTTTCAAATGCTGTTCCCAGCTTAGATAACTTTCGTGGTGGTCTTGAATTTCAACCAGCCATGATTCTCGCGGCATCTCCTTCACACGCTGACGAACGCGGCCGTCTTGGAGGATCTCTTTCACACCACGATAACGGCCAAACGCATAGACTCCCGCATAAGCTGGATTCCGAAGGATGTTTCGCGCCCGATCGTCGGTCAGGTGGCCCCAGATTAGATTGCCATTCCAGACACCACCATAGGACCGCTTAGGGAATTTCAGTTGAGATTCCGCAAAACGATGAGCCACTCCATAAGCACTGCCGGTTTCCTGAAAGAAATAAAACACAAGTCGCACAGCGTTCTGAACTTCCAAATCGGCATCCAAGACAATCGTTTCGGCATCCCAGCAGAATCCGACGGGCAGTGGAAAGCGGAGCTCACCTCGTTCGGCCTTATTGAGCTTGCCACCTTGCAAACGTCCTTTGAGGAAATGAAGCTCTGCGGCCGACATCGTCCCTTTCAGCCCCAACAACAATGCGTCGTTGAAATCGGCCGGATCATAGATTCCATCTTCGTCAATAATGAGCGTGCTTGTCAGTGAACAGATTTCTATGAGCCGATGCCAGTCGGTATTGCTGCGTGCAAGTCGTGACGCTTCCAACGCCAAGACGGCGCCTACTTCACTCAATGAAACATCGGCCAACAACGTTTTGAAGTCTTCTCGTTCGTCACTCCGAGATCCAGACATTCCCAAGTCGCGGTCCAAGACTCGAATCTTATTCGATACCCACCCTAGTGAAAGTGCTTTGTCTTGGAGAGCGTATTGGCGATTCGTGCTTTCTTGATGATGCAGCACTTGACTCAAGGTCGATTGGCGAACGTAAACATATGCCTTTTTTTGTTGATGCTGTGTCGTGATTTTGGAATGATTCATCGCAGACCTCCTGTTGCGGAAGAGGATCGTTTTTGTCGAGATACGATTCGATCATATTGGCCAACAAGATTGCGAATTGACGCTGAGCGTCGTGCGCAAGCTGCGGCCCAGAAGAAATATTGGGCATTAGGCGTGAAATGGAAAAGCGAACGAACGGACGAAATCGGCCCGTCGTCTACGTGATCCCTGGTTGCACCGTTGAAAACAGGCAAGCCTTGAAGAGTGGATGAATTCATGACCCACCTTTCTTGGCGTCTTGCGTCGAAAGTGAGCCGAGTAGTTCTACGAGCGTCCACAAAAAAGGTGCGTGAAAAACCGGAGGATCTTTTTCCAACAGCTCCCAAAGCGAAGGTTCCGCCTGATCGGTCCATGCCAGCGGTACAGCGAAGGTACCACCTGCCGTGCCTTGCAGAACTAGCGTTTCGACTCCATGCACGCGACGCGACTTTAAAATCGCGAATTTCTTGCCATGCAAGGGATGAAACGGATGAGTGATAGCAGTCGATCCCAAAGACGCGCTGGGATCAAGTGTAGTTGCCGGTAACGGTCGGGATCCCCAGCGGCCGCATCTTGCCGCCGCCTTTCGGGATGTCTTTTCGGCGGATCGGCAGGGGCTTGTACGCCTTCGTCTGCAACTCCTCTTGGAGTTGTTTCATGAAGGCAAACGGATCGTCGTCGATGATCTGTTGGATCGTGACGCCGTCCACGCCTGGTGCGCCATCATTGGCGACTACCAGGGTCCATGCCGTCCAAAGGACGTCCCACCGATAGATCCGATCATACAATCGGAACTCCGGTTCCTGCTTGGCCTTTTCACCAAGCTTCCGTCTCAGACGGGAGAGTTTCGGCGGCAGTCCCTTCCGCGTATCGTCCCTATCCGACTCTTGTCGAACGGGCTTTCGTCGGGCGGGCGTCGCGTGTTCCGTAGTGGAGGTTGGTTTAGACATCCTCAAGCGGTTCTCCCTTCGTCTTACTTTAGCGTGTCGATGGCAGGGTCCCTTCGCTCGACTGGCATTACCCAGCGTCGTCACTATTACGAACCCCGCCGACTCCCGATCCGGGCCGAACCCGTGGTTATGGATTCCCACGCTTCGTTGAAGCCAACCGCTATTACCACCGGTCACTTCGCTCGGTCGGGTCTCCCAAGTTCCTGGCACAACTTTCGACGCCCGCCACCCCCTCTCACCCCGGGCCGCCCAACGGCTGCACGTACCTGTTGCTTCACCGTTGGTACTAGGCTTCGCCCCTTCTGGAGGGTTGGCCACGACCTAAGTTTAACGAGGCCGAAACGGGTTCACGCTTGCGCATTGCGGCTGACGTCTTCGCCACATCCGAAAACTTCACCGGTCAGGTTACCCCTATCCAGCGTTCGGGTGGCTACATGTCAAAACAGGTAATTACATGGCAAACTCCTTTCAGTCTGCAAGTTGTGCCAAGCTTCGCTTGGCGTACCAGAAGAAAACAAAGGTAACGAAGAAATGATATGCATGGTGTCGCCTTTTCTTCGTTTCCTTCGTTACGTTCTGTAAAAAAGTTTTCGCAGCTTGCAAAGATTCTAACCGTTAGTAACACGAAGGAAAGTAAGCAGATGAAAATACAGCCCTAATTCTTTGTGC